>CALMUU010000227.1 GCA_937872965.1 uncultured Actinomycetes bacterium | reverse complement strand
TAAAAAAGCTCCTGCGAAGAAGGCAGCAGCGAAGCGTAAGCCAGCAGCTAAGAAAACTGCAGCAAAGAAGTCAACTGCAAAGAAGACTACTGCTAAAAAAGCTACAGCGAAGAAAGCTCCAGCGAAGCGTAAGCCAGCAGCTAAGAAGGCAGCAGCTAAAAAAGCTCCTGCGAAGAAGGCAGCAGCGAAGCGTAAGCCAGCAGCTAAGAAAGCAGCAGCTAAAAAAGCTCCTGCGAAGAAAACTGCAGCTCGCAAACCAGCAGCTCGCAAAACAACTGCACGTAAAGCTACAAAGCGTCGCGCTCGATAACGAGTCACGATACGTGAATAAGGAGTCGGCTTATGCCGGCTCCTTTTTTATTGCCCTTTTTCATTTACAAACTTATGGTCATGTGGTGTGTCAATATCAAGTCCATACTCAGGTGACTGAATCAATGTATAGGACATTCGAGTAGCACGGATGTTTCGGATGTGTTTGCTAAGTGAGTCCGCGCCAAATTCGTATTGGGCGGATACCTCTCTATTGTGTGCGTAAATATTTGTTCCTTTTCGATGTCTATCCGGAGCAATGACTATTTGATGATGAAGAAGGTACTCATGTACATCATCAAAAGTGGTGATCCAAGGAAGATCTCCATGCGAGATGATGATTCCATCGAGTGAAAGGTTGAGCCCGTAGACGCAGGCGTTGAGATCCTCGTTAAGGCTCACATCGCTACTGAAAAAATTAACCGATGCGAGTTGAGCAAAGTGTTTTACATGTTTGTCGGCAGAAACGAGAACAATTTCCTGGATATAGGTTGTGTTCTGGCCCGCAGCAATCACCCTTGAAACACAATTTCTCATCAGTTCTTCGCGTTGTGTGGGGTTCAGGGTGCTTGCTAAACGTGTCTTGGCATCTGCAAAAGAGCGCACGGGAATTACAAGAGCACACTGCATGGCCATTATGCTATGTCCAATGTCTCGACGTTTCTCTATTGTATATTCTCTTGCGAGTGCGGTTGCGTTGCCGCTTTATTCTTTAGTGGCAAGAACGCACATTGAAGGAGAGCACTTTGTGCCCAGTAAAGGGGGTGCGATCCTTGCGAGTAATCACATCTCTTTTGTGGATCCTCTGAGCCTTGGATGTCTTGTCCATCGGAGAAAGCGCCAGGTGCATTTTCTTGCCAAAGATTCTCTTTTTAAAAATCCAATTTTAAGATGGTTCTTTACCTCTGCAGGAGCAATACCAGTTGCGCGAAATACGGTACAAGCCGCTGATTCTTTAATTCACGCTCAAGCAGCGCTGCAACGTGGACATCTTGTCGCTATTTATCCAGAAGCCACCATGTCGGCTGATCTTGTTCAACTGCCTATTAAATCGGGAGCATTACGCTTAGCCGTGCAAGCCTCTGTTCCTATTGTGGTTGTTGGTGTATGGGGTTCGCAGGACATCTGGCGCAAAGGTCACCGTCCACATTTCCGTTTTCGACGACCTCTTGCAATGGTTGTGTTGCCTCCTTACACTCTGGCAGCTGATGAAGATATTGATAAAGGACGGGAAGTCCTTGCGGAAAAAATGTTGCATGCCACGGCATTGGCGAAAGCAAAATTGGGAGTACACCGATGACGTTGGCAGTGGTGGGTGCAGGTGCTTGGGGAACGACACTGGCGTGTGTCGCCTCACAGAATACAGATGTGATCCTTTATACGCGTCGATCTGAGCGTGCAGAGGACATGCAGTCAACGCGTATTAACTCTCAGTATTTGCCCGACGTTACCTTGCCGGACCCCATTATGGTAACGGCGGAGGAATCTCTCGTTGCACAGGCTGATCATGTGATTTTTGCCGTTCCGTCAATTGGGTTTCGTGATTCCATCACGCAGTTTTCTTTTCTGAGACCTGATGTTCCGTATGTGTCAGTCACGAAAGGTCTTGAGCAAGAAACCAATTTGCGGATGAGTCAAGTTATTGCGCAAGCTGATCCTCGTCGCAGTGGTGTGCACACAGCAGTGATCGGCGGACCTAATCTGGCTCATGAAATTGCAACAGGACATCCCGCAGCCACTCTCGTTGCCTGTACAGACAATGAAATCGCACTTTCTCTACAAACAGTTTTGATGACTCAAACGTTTCGCGTGTATACAACTGATGATGTCGTGGGTTGTGAAATTGGGGGAGTGGCAAAAAATGTTGTTGCTATCGCAGTGGGTATTGGCGATGGATTGGGATATGGTGACAATGCAAAGGCAGCAGTGATGACGCGTGCACTAGCCGAAATCACACGATTAGGTGTGGCAGAAGGTGGAGACAAAACTACATTTTCTGGTTTGGCTGGTATTGGCGACCTGATTGCTACGTGTGCGAGTCCACTCTCACGCAATCGTACAGTTGGATTCTTGCTTGGACAAGGCAAGTCGTTGAAAGAAATTCAAGGGACGTCTCATGATATAGCCGAAGGTGTTTATTCTGCTCGCGCACTGAGTAGCCGCGCCCAGAGTTTAAATATTGATATGCCTATAGTGACAGCTGTAGCTAAGGTTATCGAAACAGGAGTTGTGTCCCCCGACGCTGTAGAGCGACTCATGACACGCCCTGCAGCGCGAGAATAGCCTCGCAGTAGTTATCTCAAGAAGTAGAGTAGCCCCATGTCCCTGAGTTTGATATGTCCCACTGACGAGATCGAATCGGAGCTCTCTCGGGATGGTTCGATTGTGTGCGGCATGGACGAAGTAGGTCGAGGGGCCTGGGCTGGTCCTCTTGTTTTGGCCGCTGTGATTCCTGGATCGGGAACAATTACGGGTGTAAGAGATTCAAAAAAGATTGCACCTAAAAAACGTATGCGCTTGTCTGATGAGATACATTCCTGGGCGAAAGGGATTGGTCTCGGCATCGTAACAAATGCGGAAATTGATCAATGGGGGATGTCCCAGGCTCTTCATATTGGTTCAGCACGAGCTTTGGAGCAACTTGAAAAAACGAGCATGCAAGTGGACGCTGTCTTATTGGATGGACAATATAACTTTATTCGCAACGATCGCTACCGTGTTGACACCATCATTAAGGGCGACAATGTTTCTCACGCGATTGCTGCCGCTTCTATTGTTGCAAAGGTATTTCGTGATAATTACATGAGTAGTACAGAAGTGGCCGGGAGATATCCCCAGTTTTCTTTTGAAAAGAATAAGGGGTATCCCGCTCCTGTTCATAAAGACGCCCTCGCGCGATGTGGGCCTACGCCATTGCATCGTGTGTCGTGGAATATTTTGGGAGATTCATTCTCGGACACGCCGCTTGAAGGGCTAATGTAATAAGCCATGGGACAAGACATCACAGTTACTCGTGTTGAGAGCGGAGTCGAATCAGCGCATATATATTCACTAAACCGGTCTTTAACAGGAATGGAAATCATCACTTACTCTGACGAGACGATGACGGTTGACACAAATAATCCCGCAGAAGTTTTAGCCCAACGTCTCCTTGCAATGGGAGTGGACACAGTCTCTGTATATTCGAATATTGTGACAATCAATTGTGAGCCGGAAGCATTTGGAAAGCTCGAAAAGCAGATAAGCGAAACGATCGAGAATCTTTTCCGTTTTTATGGGGATCATGCGGGTTGGGCAGTGGCTGAGTAGTTTTAGTGTCGTTCCTGGCTGTCTGCAAGATGGGAGACAACTGAACGAACTGCTGCGGGTTTGTTGCTTTGGGGGAGGGCCGCACCTGCTGCTTCGCACCAGGAACAACCCTAAAGTAGAGATCCAAATATAAGGACCGGCGCGTCTAGCCTGGGTGTCAATGAAACTCCGAGTCACGCCTGAACGCACCTTTAGACGTGCAACAGCATTATTGCGTACCGACCCGGTCAGTGTGCGTGCGGGATTCTCTGCGCTCATAATTTCTACTTTTGCGGGACTTGTTGCCGGGGTGGTACTTGGATCCATAACGGGAACCCTTGTTTCGTTGCCAGGCCTTATTGTTCTTGCCCCTGCTGCAATTGGTCTTCGTGGCAATGTTTTTGGCGCATTGGCAAGTCGGCTTTCCACAATGACTCAGTTGGGAGATTTGCGATTTTCACGTCGATTGTCTACATCGGTAGGCCAGAACCTTGCTTCAGCAGCCATATTGTCAATCTCGTGTTCATTTATTCTTGCAGGAATCGCCAAAATTGTTTCAGAGGCTTTTGGTGTTCGTAATGCGATCTCTTTTTCTGATTTTTTTGTGATTTCTATTGTTGGAGGACTAATTCCTACAGCTGTTGTGATGCTCGTCACAATTTATCTCGCAAAACTATGCGTTGCACGTAAATGGGATCTCGATAATGTAGGAGCTCCTCTTATTACGGCAACCGGTGACGTGGTTACTATTCCTTCCCTCGTACTTGCAACATTGCTTGTTCGACTCGGATGGGTTACACCGACGATATCCGTTTTGGTATCTGCTCTTGCGATTGCTTCATTTGCCTATGGATTCTTCTCTCGGTATGCAACAATCAAAAGAATCATTAGGGAGTCGCTTACTGTCTTGATTATTGGTGGGTCTATATCAATCCTCGCAGGGCTTACTGTTCAGGGGAGGTTGGATTCTCTTAGTCGATATCCCATACTCATTGTTCTTGTTCCACCACTGTTAAGCATAAATGGAGCAATCGGATCTATACTTTCAGCTCGTATCTCAACGAAACTTCATCTTGGTACAGTCCGCGCTGATCGATTTGGGTTTTCTCCCGTGAGCGAAGACGTAACAATTTCCTACCTTTTGACAGTGCCCATTTTCTTTGTCCTCGGTATTTTTTGTGCAGCTATTTCTTCTTTTGGTCATCTTGCAGGACCAGGTTGGTTTTCTGTCGTTGCGATTTCTGTTATTGCAGGAGTTATCGCGACAACTTTTTCGAATATTGTCGGGTATGTGACCGCTGTGATGACCTATCGTTTTGGTTTTGATCCCGATAATTTTGCTGTTCCTGCAGTAACAAGCGTATCTGATCTTATTGGTGCCGTGGTTTTGATGATGACGATCGGAGTACTGCAAATATGAACGGAAATTATCACGAATCACAGGGAGCGACAGAGGAGCGACCGCGAGCAATGTCTGGTTCTGCCAGCATTGCGATAAATGAATCACAGGGAGCGACAGAGGAGCGACCGCGAGTTACGTCCGGCTTTGCCGGCGTTACGACTAAAAATCACAGAAAAACAATTATTCTGTTAGCTAAAGGAGCCAACAATGGATGAATACCCCCGCAACTTGCGGACGATGCTTGCAGACGCAAAAGATCATTCTGAATTAATGATCGACCTTGCTTACGCTGCATTGTTTTTCGACGACAAGGACATGGCCGAAGAGGTTGATGATCTTGAAAGAGATTTACTCGATCGTGTACATGACATGCGTGAAATCTGTATTCTTGCGGCGCGTAATGTACGCGAAGCCGAGCAGATGAGTTCTGTACTTCTTGTTGTTAGCGCGATTGAGCGTATGAGTGTCGCCGCAACAGACATTTCTCGTATCGTCACACATAACTTGGGGATTCCGCCAGCCTTGCTTCATGACCTTGCACATGCGCAAGAGGTATCGCACCGCGTCCGTGTGCGCGATGACTCTGCATTGGCCCATAAGAGCCTTGAGACACTGGAGCTGCCTACAGAGCTTTCTATGCGTGTTGTGGCTATCAAACGATCAAAGCAGTGGATGATTGATCCTGATGGCGACGATGTAATTATGCCCGACGATGTTCTTATCGTACGTGGCTCACCAGAAGGTATCAGTGGCCTACGTCAAATGGCAGGAGCTCCACAATGGAATGTTCCTCCTGCTGTCGATGATGGGGCCTTAAGCGACCTTGATCGAGCAGTCGATGTTCTTGTTGAGATGAAAGACATCTCTGAAGTTGCAGTTGGTCTTGCCTATAGTGCCATTCTTTTTTCTGATCGGTCTCTTGCAGCTGAAGTTGCGCACTTGGAGGATCGTATAGATGAGATGCGCGAGCACCTGGAAGTATGGATCTTGCGTGCAGCATCGGAAATGCTCGACCCTTCTTCTTTGCGAGGATTGTTGCGTCTTGGAGGTGCAGCGGAAGAAATCGGTGATGCTGCTCAACAGCTTGTATGGCTTATTGAGCGCGACGAAGAGATGCATCCTATCCTGCAAATTTCTCTTGGTGAGAGTGATGAAGTAGTAATGCGCATGCCGGTGGCTGATGGCAGTGCAATTGCAGATAAAACCTTAGGCCAAGTACGTTTAGAAATAGAAACAGGTTATTTTCTTCTTGCTATTCGACGGTCGTCGCGGTACATCTATCGTCCGCGGAGTAAAGACACAATCGTTGCTGGTGATGAACTCATTGCGATTGGTCCGGGAGAAGGTCGCGAGCATTTGGCAGAATTGTGCGGTTACCACTTCATGCAAGATGAAGAAACAGGAGATTGGGAACTGGTGCCGATTAGTTAAGTGCAAGACTTGAGACAACTGAACGAATTGCTGCAACGTAGTTGATTCGGCGGAGGGTCCGACCTAGCAGATCGCAAGTGAAGTCGCTTGTGCGACTCTCTGCTTGTTTCGTATTTGCAAGATCAGGCCCTAAATTAAGGTGCTGCTACCTTCGTGCCGCGTATAACTTCTCGGGGGACCATCTGATAGGTCCATCGGTATCGTTCTTTCTTGCCGGGCTGTCCAGGGCGATCGACTGTGCGGAAATTATCCACAACGATGCCAGTATATCCACCTTGCTTTTGAATTTCTTTCCCGGCTTCGAGGTTAGGGTCATCGATGTATTTGGTGCCGATCTCTGTCCGACCCAGTTCTACGGGACCTTCGAGTTTCACGACACGGCCCTCTTTATTGCCATAGAGTGTGACGGTGACAGATGTTGCCCCAACACTAGTGCGGATCAGTATTCCAGAATTTGAATCGTTCTTAAATGCCATATCAATCGAACCGTAGTTGAGCGTTGCTTCACGACCCATGGGATATCGAGAGATATAAATGCTGTGGGGAGAGTGAGTTATGTCCTTATATCCGCCAATGAAGGCAGCATTGAAGAGGGTTGTAGAAAACTGACTTGCACCACCGCCGTAATCATCAAAGAAACCATCTACGCTAGAAAAGACAGGTGCTTTGACGTATCCGCTTTCTGCGGTTCGGCGACCGAGTTTGGCGTTGAGAGAAAAAGTTTCTCCAGGGACGACAACGGTATTGTTAGTTACTTCTGCAGCTCGTCGAATATTTTTTATCCGCTCTTGTCCTGCGGGGAAGTTGGTTGTAAAACTAGAGACGGCTTCAGTGATGTTAAGATTTTGAGCCCATTGTGTGTTTCGCTCAGGTTCAACTTCGGTCACGTTTACAGAGAAAATATGTTCACCCTTAATCCAATGGGTCATGGCCGAGTTAAAGTCGATTTGTTTTCCCGGAATGCTCGGAACGACACTAACTCCAGAACCGCTCACAGAAAAACTTGCGTCTGTTGGCGCTGCTTCTACAGTACTGAGTTGTGTGCCCAAAACACTGCGGACAGTAGACGGGTTAATACTTATATCAAGTCGAGAACCCTTGGGTGCTATAGCAATGACGCTACCTAGTTGAACAGGGGTGATGGTAATCGAATTGCCTGCTGGCGTAGTCAAAGTTGAGTTTTCCCTCAGCATGGTGCGCACAATGGCAGCCGTTTTTTCTGCCTCGGCAAGAGTAATTTGTGCTTCGATTTTTTCGTTCGTGAGAGCATGTCGAGATCGAGAGAAAGTGTGGATTGATTCACGGAGAGCTTTGCTTGCTTGCTCTAACGAAACTCCTCGACCGCTTTGGGCCTTGACAACACTGACTTCGGTGCCTTCGATGGTTACTCCGGCATTAGAACGACCTTTGGAAAAGTGGTTAACGATTGATTCTGCAACTGCATCAAATTTCTTACTGTCGTATCGGACAGCTGGATCGATGTCATTACCTACGGTATATCGCTGGAAGAATCCACCAATCACGGATGTCGGATTGTATGAATCTGCAACGTTGCTCGCTCGTTTGATTGAGTCAGAAATGTCGTAGGAAAGTCCAAGGTCTTGAGAAGAAATGGAAACGCGATCTTTGCCGAGTACAAAAACAAAGGGTGTCTCGAGTGCTTTTTTTGATTGAGATTCAAGTTTACTACTTGCATTTTTTGGGGACATTCCACCAATGTCGATTCCACCTACGCTGATTCCATGAGCGATGGAGTCACCTCGAAAAATGCGTTCGCCGTAAGCAGGGGCAATAATCAAAGTCGTCACAACGAGAAGAGTGATGAAGATATTTCGTCGTCGTGTGGAGAAGGATTTAAATGCGGGCACTTTCTTATCCTGGGATTGCTTCGGACTTTCGTTGCTGATGGAAACATCCTGTTTTTCGAGCGCTGCTAAATCAACAGCAATATCTCCATCCGCTTGAGATTTTTCGCGAGAACGTGCAACTTCAGTTATGTCGGAAGAAGAAATTATCACTGAGCAAGGTTAGTGGAGTATAGCCAATTTTGTCAGATTGGCCATAGGCTGTCATGGTTTATAGTATGCAAAAGTCGCATCGAAGCAATGACGAGATGATACCCTGGCCGTATGGTTGTCAAGATCCTCGATGCACTCGGTCAGTTTGTTCAGTTGTCTGATTCCCAAGCCTCTTTTATCTTGGAAGGTTTTTCTGGATCACTCGATCCACGAGTATCGTCTTGTGTGACATGTAACAGTTCGGTCATTGCAACTGAGCCCTTTAATACACTGCTTGATGAACTGAGTAATGTCCGTACAGATGAGTCGGAGCTAATAACACAACTTGTTGATTTGGCCGAGAATTCTGAATCCGTTCATCTTTACGTGTGGGAAGACAACAGTTGTGTTCATGTCTTATGGCGAGATCCCTTAGCATCCGAATGGAGCACGGTGACGGGGGAGCAGCGTCTCCATCATTAGCTGCTGTCCTTCTTGAGTCGTTCTTGCATGTCATCCTGAACGAAGTGAAGGATCTCCGCGCAGCGGTGTACGAGACGAATCACAGGGAGCGAAGGATGAGTGACCGCGAGCAACGTCTGGCTTTGCCGGCGCAACGACAACAAGTAGACCCGCTGCGCGGAGATTCCTCGCAGGCTCGGAATGACGGTGCGTAGTTCACCACACAATAAATCGACAGGCGAGATACCCATACGCGAGACCTAGTGCCAGTCCACCTAGTACATCAGTGAGGTGGTGCATGCGCGTGTACATCCGTGAATAGGCAACTGTTAATCCTAAAGGAAATGCAACTAATGCAACAATGGGATACGAACTTGAAAGAAGCGTTGCTGAGCACATTGCTGCGGCTGCATGGCCTGAAGGAAAGGATGATGTAATGGGTCTTCGCATTCCATGGGGGAGTTTTTCTCCGGGCGCATAAGTATTTTCTTGTTCATGTGGACGTGTGCGTCGAAAGATATATTTGATGGGACCATTCGTAAGGCCAGATTCGATCGCGATTACGAGCACGAACCGCACAAAATCGCGCCAGTCTCGTACAAAGGCAAAACGCACCAGAGCGAGAGTGAACCATAAAAAAGAATGGTCGCCTAAGTGAGATAACCGGAACCAAAAGGCGTCGCGGCCCGTAGTTCGTGCGAGAGTGAGGTAGCGGTCGCCAAATTTATCAATTGCCTTAATCATGGGGGAGTATTCCTCCTTGGGCAGGACAAAGATCTTGATAGGAACACCAACTGCACAGAGCTGAAGGGTTAGGGCGAAAATCTCCACTCTCACAAGCAGAGACAACAGCTCTGTGTACCGCGGAGCTTTTTACTTGCACACCTTTGACTGTGCCGGCTGTGGGAATAGAAATAATTGTTGTCGGTTGGGAAAGATAGAGAAGTTGGACGCGAGCAGGAAGCTTTCCAAAAACTTTTTCACAGAGCAGTGCGTAAATATGGACACCACCCATTCGCGATTGTTCTGATGTGGCACGGGGAACGGATCCTGTCTTGTAGTCTGTTACAACCAAGTCGCCATTGTTATCAAGTTCGAGTCGGTCGATGATTCCGCGGATCGTTGTGTCACCTACTTTGGCTTCGAGCTTGAGCTCTAAACCGATAGGGTGGATGTGGGTGGGGTCTTCCATTTCGAAGTATTTATCCATGAGAACATGTGCTTGTGATTTCATGATTGTAAGTTCGCTCTCACTGAGCTGTAAATCCGTAAGATCGCTGATCTGCGAATACTCTTCAAAAGCGAGATCGAGATCAAAGTGTCCATTGTCTCGTGTCCTGGTGAGTGGATCACGATGAAAAAGATGCTCGAGTGCGCGGTGGACGATGGTTCCTTTGGTTGCAGCGGGCTGTGGCTGTGAAGGACGACGTTCGACATAGGAAAATCGAAATGCGAGCGGACATGATGTGAATTGCGAAAGAGACGACGGGGAAAAACTGCTAGGGACGGGGAAACTCACATTTCCAAGCTTAATGGGCCTCTTTAAAGAGATTGCATAAAGTCCATAAAATAATCTGCTCCGAGACGTGGATTTTCGAACAGCGTAAAGTGCCCCGCGTTTTCAAGCTCTTTGTAGTGTGCTCGGGGTATCTTCCTTGCAAGATTTCGTGCGGATTCCTCATTAAAAGTTGTTGATTTTGCTCCGTAGATAACAAGAGTAGGGGCTTCGACGTGAGAAAGAATTGTGAAAACACCATTAACTGGTCCAGAACGATAAATTGCAGCTTCGTCTTCCGGTGCACAGCATAGGGTGATCTCTTCGTGTTCTCCTTTCGGTTTAAAACCGTGTCGACAATATAACTCGAGACAATCACTATCAAGATGAGAGAGCGGACCACCTGCACTGAATCGCTTTAAGGCATCATCAAAAGATTCGAAGGTACTTCGCCGTCGTTCTGCCGATGATATCAATGCTGCCCGCGTGCTTAGGTCGGTATCTGCAGAGAAAGCAATGGGTTCGCAGAGAAAAAGTCCGCGGTACATGTCGCGAGAGGTTGCAGCGTTGAGAAGATGGGCGCTCGCTCCTGATGAAATTCCTAGGCCTACCACTTTGCTGTGCTTTGTGCGTTCTAATACTGCAGCAATAACTGCAGATGTATCATGTTCGAAGCCAGCCCAGTCGGTTACATCGCCACGGGCAGATTCACCGTGACAGCGCGTATCCATCGCAAAAAAATTGACTCCGCTTGTATGCCTAACGAATGGTTCGTACATTAACGCGCACATTCCTGTGGGATGACACATCACTACAACAGGTGCGTTTTTATCGGCATCAGGAGTGAAATGGTGAACGCGTATGCGCACATCGCCATCAACATCGAAAGAGGGAAAGGTCATATCAACCAGTATATGCGAGACGCTTTGTGTGCATAGTCGTGTCATTCTGAGCGGAGCGAAGAATCTCTCCTCAAACACTGCGAACGTGAGATCCTTCGCAAGCTCAGGATGACAGTGGAGGGAGAACTATTTTGCGAGGTAAGCCTGTAGATTTTCAAACGAAAGCGGGTGAGAATAAAAGTATCCTTGCGCGAGATCGCATCCCAACTCACGCAAGAGAGAAACATTCTGTTCTGTTTCAATTCCTTCTGCCAACGCTTGAAGGCGCAATCCGTGAGCGAGTCCTATGACGGCAGAGACAATTTCAGTGGAGGCTTTCGTCTTTCCTAATTCTTTGATGAAAGTTCTATCGATTTTGATCACATCTACAGGAAAACTTTGGAGGTAAGCAAGAGAGGAGTATCCCGTTCCAAAATCGTCAAGAGCCAGGGAAACGCCTAATGACTTCAGTTGCTGCAAGGTTTCACAGGCTGATTCAGAGTTTTCCATGACAGCAGTTTCCGTGATCTCAATTCCGAACATATATGCTGGGACACCTGAATTGATCACGTGATGAGAAAGAAGCTTCGTTGTGGTATTAATTGTAAATTGCTTCGCACTTAAATTGGTCCATAGGGTGAAGTCGTAGCCGGCAGCGTAAAGAGTTTGGGCGTCAGCCACAACTTCTGAAAATACGCATTCAAAGAGAGAATCGATAAGTCCGCTTTCTTCAGCCAGACCAACAAAATGGTCGGGTGTCAATATTCCATGTTGAGGATGCATCCAGCGCACAAGTGCCTCGACTCCAATGATGCGACCTGTCAAAAGCTCAACTTCAGGCTGATAGTAAACACAGAGCTGGCCAGTGTTGATCGCGGTATGCAGTTCACGTTCATGTTTAAGTTTTTTGTATGCTTCTGAGGAACTCGACACGCTAGAGAAAGCGTATCGTGTAATGCTGTTGTCGCGCGCTCCTGTCATTGCGGCGTGCGCATCATGGAGAACCATGTCGGCATCAAGTTCAGTATGTGCATCTGCCAATGTGATCCCTACAGCAGGAACAAGAAGAATTTCTTGTCCGTCCACGTCAAAGGGCTTGCGAAAGAGGTCGATGATACTCAAACTAAATTCTCGTGCAAGATCAGCATCGTGAATATGATCGATGTGGAGAGCAAATTCATGGGCGCCAACGCGGGCGAGGAGATCAGAGGATCCAATAATTCCTTCAAGTCTCTGAGCAACTTTAAAAATGATTCGATCCGCGGCATCGTGCCCGAGCGATTCGACAATGAAAGCGTACCGTCCTATGTCTATAGCCATGACGCAAGTTGAGGTTTGTTTGTTAACGTCGTGTATGCGAGCGGTATTGACGTGATCGTGAAAAAGAATGCGATTCGCTAATCCCGTGCTCTGGTCATGTAACATTTCGTGTTCAAGTTTCTCTTCTGCTTTTTTGCGGTCTGAAATATCAACGAACATTACGATGGCAGTTTTTTTGTCGGGCATCAAAGACATTGTGGCGAGATACCAGCGATGGAAGCCCGCACGCGTAAGAAGAATGTCGAGTCGAGTGTGAGTGTTGTGGTCGAGGAAGATATTAGTAATGTGCTCGCGTAACTCCGACACGTAGGAATTTGATTGTGAGGGGTTATCAAAAAGACGGAAGATGTTGGTCGTGCTCTCGTCGATAGTCCGGTTGTGAAATGCTTCGACGATCGAACGAAATGCTGCATTGACGTGGATAATGGTTCCGTCTTGGGAACACATCATGGTCGGGGATGTCAATGCATTAAGCATGTTTGCAGCCATATTTTCTTGTGACTGTAATTTTGTTGCGACAGCTTCGCGAGTAAGTAATGCAGAAACATGGTGAGCGATCGTCTCGGACCAGGTCACTGTTTCTTTATCTACAACAATGTGATGTGACGTTGCAATCGATAAAACTCCTGCAATTTTTCCATCGATAGTGAGAGGCACACCTAAATAGTGATAAACGTGGAAGGGCTGGGGGAGACTGGGACACACAAAATAGTCATTCTTATGTGCATCGCTCAGTATTAATGTTGTACCGCGTCTCATCACTTCACCCGCGAGCGTGTTGGCAAGCGGAGCAACGAGCGTCATGCCGTCAGGGTAGGGGGCATCGTGCGCCATGCTTGTTGTCGAAAAAGTAACGGCGTCGCCATCGTATGTTTCTATTGATGCGAATGTGATGGGGAATGAGGAAGTAATCACGGAGGCAATATCTTTGAGGATGGGTGCAACCAAAGTGACATCGATGACATCATGGCTGAGACGATGAATGAGTGATAGAGCTTGTGTTCTCCATTCGCGAGGAGCCAACACAAGTGGTTCGTGGTGATCCACTTCAATCTCGTGAGTAGAAATATCGTGAGCTTCGAAGAGGTGGGTGCGTGCGTCTAAAAAGTTTTTGACCGAATTATTTGCATGGTCATACTGTGCTTCCATCCCCTGGCCTTCCCCGCCCTTGTATAAGTTTCTCATAAGTAACTTACGAATGGAAGTGCCTGAAGCGAATAATCAGGACATTAACACCGGTGATCTTGTCTTAACTTGTAAATAAGTAGCGTGCGAGGTCCGCCTTCAAAAACTCGTTAACGCACGAGGTCCGTCCTCAAAAAATACGAATGTTTAATTGATCACTTCAGAAGCGTTGGAGCGCCAAAGACTCACCATATGAGTCTCAAATGACAAAACGCGTAAAGCGGAAAAGTGTTTGGTCGAGTAGGACTCACTGCATGAGTCTTTGGTGCTCCAACGCGAGATAAAACTTTAGGCAGGAGCGTTGTTCTGGATCCACTCACCGAGCAGGGGAGTTGATTCGATACTTGTAATCAACGAATAGCGTGCTGCATCTGTTGGGTTCATAACGACGTGATACATGCGTTGTGAATCGACGACATAACGCATACCTTTGTGAAGAGGAAGACGGACCTCGGTATCGGGATCATCTTTAACGTGTCGCAAAATCATTGCAGCCCCAGGAGTTTCTGTGAGCTCTAACCATGTTCGAACTACCCAGCCGGTGCCCTTGGGATTGATGCGGTTATTGTCGTCGAGATGAATTTGAGTGAGCGCAGTTTCGTAGCTCTGAGGATTTAATTTAATGGTACGGACGCGACCGTAATTTGCTCCAATGCTTTCAACATATTTTTTAAGAGTCGGGCATATGTCTGCATTCTTTGTCCATACGCCATCTTTATCTGGTTTTGAGTGTTCCCAAAATCCTGCGCATTCAATATTTCCTACGGCAGATGCAATGGGTGCAAAGTTTGTGTCGCCACCTGATTTCCAATCCATGTATTCCATATCCATGAACTCTTCTTCGGGAATAGCGAAATCAGCATCTCTCAATACACAGTACCCATTTTCACGGAGGGCATCTAAGTGATAGTAGTCCGCAGGGTTAACATTGGTTAGGGCGGTTGTGGTCATATCTGTATAAGTCATGGAGATATTCTACACCTCGCGTGCAATGTCTCGTAAGCTAGAACCGCGCGGCGTCATGTTGCGTAAGTCCTGTAAGGAGACCTAAGTGACTCTCAATATTGCCGTAGTGGTGAAACAAATACCAGATCCCAGTCTCGTGGGAGAGCTCGATGCCGATTTTCGCTTTGTTCGAAGCGGAAAAATCGTTTTGGATGATGCTGATTTATACGGTGTGGAAGTAGCTCTGCAATTGCGCGACGCAGCGGGGGGCGGCGAAGTATGTGTTGTGTCGATGGCTCCCGAAGGCGAAACTGCGGGTGTACGTACGGCTCTTGCAATGGGTGCGGACAAAGCAATTGTTGTTAGCGATGATGGGCTTGCTAATTCACATGCTCTCGCCACTGCCAAAGTTCTGAGTGCTGCAATTAACAAGATGGGTTCTGTCGATCTGATTATTGCCGGAACAGAAAGTAGTGACGGATACACAGGTACCATTCCTGCACAGATTGCTGCGCTCCGGAAAGTCAGTGCATTAACTTTTGCAACATCTGTTGAGCTCAACGGACAAACAATTACGATAAAACGTCAAAGCAACGAAGGCGTCGATGTCGTTCAAGCTGCACTTCCTGCGGTGGTGAGTGTAACCGCTGGTGTTGTTGAGCCGCGTTACCCGAATTTCAAAGGGATCATGGCGGCAAAATCTAAGCCTTGTGACATTGTTTCATTGGGTGAAATAGGAATCGACGTTGCATCACTAGAAATCGCGTCTCAACGCGTAACGGGTGTGTCCGCTGCACCGGATCGATCCACTGGTGTTGTCATCACTGATGTAGATATCGCTGCAGACAAAATTGTTGAATTTTTAGAATCACTAGGAGCTGTATAAATGAATCGTGAATCTATTGACGTTATCGTGATTGGCGAGATCTCTCGTGGCGAACTTGCAAGTCACACTCTTGAGCTCACCACTCTGGCCCAGACTCTGGGTACCAAAGTGACCTGCGTAATAAGTTTGCCCAGCGCACGCACGGATTTTGATGTTGGTGGCGCTACAACGGCATTGGGTCAAGCAGGTGCATCTTCTCTTCACTGTGTGGATTGCAGCACAGGACTTTCTGGTTTCGCTCTGGGCATGTATGTCAAGTCCCTGATTGATGTATCTGTGGGGAGTGGTCGCGATGTTGTGGTTGTGGCTCCTCAAACATATTTAGGGCGCGATGTTCAGGCACATCTGAGTGTATTTGTTGATCGTGCCGTGTTGGCAAATGCAGTGAATGCGACGTTGACGGATTCGGGTATTGCAACAACACATATGGTGTTTGGAGGTTCAACAATTGTTACTGCACAATCCTCAGGATCATCACCGTATCTTATTATTGTTCGACCTAAATCAGTTGCTCCCGAATTAGCGGATACGCCTTTGGCGTGTGAGCGCATCGATGCAACGGCACATGACTTGGTATCAGATACTGCACGCACCGAAATCGTGTCGAGCGAAACCATTTCAAGTGATGGCCCAGAACTTGAAGATGCCTCCATTGTTATTTCGGGAGGAAGGGGACTCGGAACTCAACAGAACTATGAAGCTCTGATCCAGGGAGCAGCTAATGTGCTTGGTGCAGCAACAGGAGCCTCACGTGCAATTGTGGACGCTGGATGGGTTCCCTACTCCAAGCAGGTTGGGCAAACAGGCAAAACGGTTAAGCCCAATGTATATATTGCTTGTGGAATTTCGGGAGCGACCCAACACCTTGTGGGAATGAAAGGTTCAAAAAATATCATTGCAATTAATACCGACGATCAAGCTCCTATTTTCTCAGTGGCTGATTTAGGAATCGTGGCAGACGTGAATGTTGTTTTACCCAGCGTGATCGAAAAGTTAAAACTCAAAAAGAGTTAGTGTCTACGACGGGCTAATAGATCCGGATCGAAACGGCGACACGTTGTCGTGTTTGATGGCAGATCCCACATGTGTGTATTCGGTGATCGGAGCCGTATCTTCTGGATCTTCATCTTCTGCGGTATCGATATATCGAGAATGATTATCAGATAGATCTGGGTGGGCCTGATCTAAGGACTCTTCGAGTGCGAGTTCTACAACCTGTTCTGTTTCATCGACATCAATAACAGAGGTAACCTCGATGACTGTGGACATAATTCTCCAAGGACGTCCATTCGATGCCACATCAATTGTTTCTGGTGTAGCTTGGGAATGGGTAGAAAGGCTTAATGCAGTCGTCGCTTGTATCGATTCTGTTCCGACAAAAGATCTTCCCGAAATGTAGACCGATGCGCCTCCGTGCGTCGCAGCGTGTAGGTTTCCATTGACCACTCGAACTGCAGCTATAGATGTTTCGATATCGCGAGCCCGTGCATGGTCACGGACAAGTTCGACAAAGTTTTCAACATCAATCGCTTGGGATGCAAGAACATCCGCAATAGTTGCTGTCAATGTCGCGCCGATGACTGCTTGTGCGCGATTCTCCGACACAATCGCGCCCACAGCATAGATGGAAGTATGACTGTCGAGTTGACGCACGATATGCCAGGTGCCGGCATCTTGGCGAGAGTGATTAAGTGACACATCGCTCGTTGTCGGCAGAAGAGTTTCGACCAATGTTCGTTCAAAATTCTCAGCTTGGGTTTCTGCCTCAATGCGGGCCGACTCTTCCATTGCGATACGTGTTTGCCAAGCAGCCTCAACTTCTTGTTCATCACGGTAAGGACGAACAATGGTGACCCACTCGCTCATAACGTGCTCGTGGAGAGGGCGACCGAACAGCTCGAGACGAATTTCTTGTTCCAGGGTTTGAACGTGGACAACTGTTTTGAATTTCTTGTGTTCTTTGAGTTCGGAAAACAAAGTTGCAATGCGAATGCGATCATCTTCTCTAAAAGTAGCAAGCCATTCTTCAATTGTTCCCGAAAAAGTATCGATGTTGATTCCACACCATGTCGCAAGGTGATCGGAGAGGTAACAATCACCGCGTGATGTATCGAAAAAGCACATTCCCATATCGCCCGCTTTTAATGCAAGGGCAAGGGCAGTCTCGGAGCCGCTTGCATCAGATGCGACCTCTTGATTGTCTACACGTAAATGTAAGAGCGATATGAACATGTCGATGACAGCCAAGTCGTCGGTTTTGAGCCCATGGGACGAATCGGGAATAATGACGAGTTCGACGTGGGTTACTTCATTATGAGAGATGGTCCGAGCAATTGATGGAGTGTGTGAAAAAATTTCTGGCGTATCGGTTGTGCTGGCCAACACTTCACATTCAGTCGAAGTGGTCGAGCGAACGCAGGCATGTTGGGTGATGCCGAGTTGAATCAATGCTTTGCAAACATAAATAAACGGATCAGTTAACGATCCTGATAAGCCGGTTACGTATTGTGTAATCGTTTGATCGTGCCGTGCTGAAATGGGTTTAATGAGGATGACGCGTATAACGCTGTCTTCGGCAATGATTTCTTTTGCTATTCCGGTGAGCTCGATCGGTCCATTCGCACTAAGAAAAGTAATGGGTTGTGATGTAGAAGATATATGGGTGTGCGGTGCGACGAAACGCGCAAGGGGGCCACCTTCGAGGTTCTCTCGTGAGGTGTGAAGGAGTCGAGAAGCAGAAGCATTCGCAAGAATGATGGTATCGGTCGAATCGAGAGCGAGAAGGGCAGTGGGAAGGGCATGAAGAATGGCCCGAGTTGTCGAACTGTTTAGTTTTTCGTGCACGTACCCTCCATCCATGAAGTCATAATCAGTTTAGTGCGTGGTTCCGATAAGGCAAACATGCAAACAATGGCAAGCCTCCAATGCAGGGCGATGGAAATCGTGCACGTTAGATTGATCGCCATGACTACAACAACAATGACAGCTCCCCGCACCCTCCGTGATCTCATTCCACAAGTAAGAGGCGATCAGACCAAAGCCACATCGATGGTTACCAACGTTGCTTTGATGGTGGGCTTTGCGCTCTTTACAGCTGCGATGGCGCAAGTTTCCTTTAAGCTCAGTTTTACTCCTGTTCCTATAACGGGCCAAACCCTTGCCGTCTTGCTCTCGGGAGCAACACTGGGAACCATGTATGGAGCGGGATCTCAAATCATTTATCTGGTATCCGGACTTTTCTTGCCCTTTTATGCAGATCAATCGCATGGATGGGATGTCCTTAAGGGCGCATCAGGAGGCTACATTGTGGGTTTCGTCGTTGCAGCAGCTCTTGTTGGGTACTTGTCCGAACGTAAGAATGATCGCAATGTGATAACCGCGACTGTTTCCTTTGTTGCTGCTTCTGCAGTGATTTATATTTTTGGCGCTCTCTGGCTCGCACATGTCATGAACATACCCGTCTTCGCTGATTTGGCAGGCCGTCCGAGTGCTGTGACATATGGCGTTGCCCCGTTCATCGTCGGCGATATCGTGAAAGCGGCAGTTGCAGGACTTATTCTTCCCGGAAGCTGGTTACTTGTGAGTCGCATAAGAAAAGAAAACTCGACCAGCGAACAATAACTATTTAGTCAAGACATTCCCGCGAAGGATTAATCCAGAGCGTATATTTTCCACGTACAGCTTTTTGCCATGTAGTCGGTACCCATTCGTCGATATTGAGTAGCTCAGGTTTCTGGAGTGGTGACTGTACTGCTGCGCACACGTTGGGGGCGTTTACGTGTTGCGCGAAACTGTCTGACGTGAATTGAATTGACTTGGTCTCTGCACTGAAGCGATAGCGAGATGCGTCAGTAAACATTTGTGGCACCCTCAAACCAGTGGACCAAGCGATGCCGGGATCATCTGTTAATACAATCGAGCCATTTTTGATTTGTTTTAGTATTCGTGTTGCTTGAACGTGGTCGCGCGACTCTTTAAAAGTGGAGTTATTGATTGTTGCAATATACGAGAACAAGCTCGCAGTGACGATGATGGCTAGGACAGCGCCTGTTATGCCCATACTGACACTTCGAGAAAGTTTGTCGCTTCGCCTTGCGTAGGCATCAAATGCCAATGAATACATCACCACATAGCCCACTGGAATAATGATGGCGAGGTGATTACGGAAAAGAGGAGTCTGTACCACCATCAACAACACTGCGGGTACAAAATAGAAAATGGCGAGGGCGCGAACTTCCCATCTTTTATTGTGCGGGTCAGCACTGCCAATGCGAAAAAGCGATTTTATAACAACGAAAAAGCTTTGCTGGGAGCGAAATTTTCTTATCAAAACAGCACAGAATCCAAACGTAGCGATGAGGAAAAGCAAGATGTAGACGAGGTCAAACGATGAAAGTGTTGTGAAGATTTTTTCAAGATTTGTCGATAGTGATCGCTCGTCATGTTTCTCGAGATGATATGCAATGCTCTGATCCCAGACGCGCCTGTAACCATAAAGGAAAAAGGGCAGTACGAAAACAATAACGGCAGAGAATCCTGCTACGAGACGTTTAGTGAAGGGCGTGTGAATTGTGAGTGCGATCAGAAAAATGATGACAGGAATCATAAAGACATTTTTAATTTGTGTTCCAAAACCAAGCGCAATGCCCGCAACAATTGCGCGTGCAAAGGTCGGGTTGTCAATAAAGTGAAACGCGGTGAGAATACATATGAGGATCACGAGAGTGACGATTCCATCTGACGTTATGGGGCCGGTCGTCCGTAGGAGCGTTCCCGAAACAGCACACGACAAGGCTGCAAGCAACGCAAGCGATTCTGGCATAAATCTTTTTCCAAGAAAAAACACGCATACAGCGATGCAACAACCTGCCAAGATGGGAACAATGCGTGGGGCCCAGAAAAGGTTGTTAAATATCTGTGAGGGTGCAGATATAAGTTCTAAGAAGTAGCCGCCCTGAGAAGAAAATGTTCCCTTAAATGGTCGTGCACCCTCTGATATTGCAACAGCGCTCATTCCATACACGCCATCGTCTGCTCCGAGTGCGTAGTGGGCTTTCATGGCTGGAATGCGTGCAACGAGGGCGACCAAAAAAATAACAACGACGTAGATGTGGGTTCGCGAAAATGCCAGAGAGAAGTTTGTTTTCTCTTTCTGATCATTCACCGAAGGTCCTCGTGATTCAAGATTGCTTTGACCTTTTGTTCACGGGACTCAAGTTCGGATTTTGTGGACCCAATAATGGTGATGTGGCCAACTTTTCGAGCAGGCCGGACTTCTTTGCCATACCAGTGGAGAAATACGCCCTCAATCTTATCTAGTGCATCTGAATTTACGGTCTGACCAATAAGGTTGAACATGCTTACAAAGCCAGGGCACGTTGTATCGCCCAACTCCATACCAGTAATCGCACGAACATGTTGTTCAAACTGACTTGTTGATGAACCCTCAATTGTCCAATGGCCTGAGTTGTGCACGCGAGGGGCTATTTCGTTAACAACTAAACCGCTCGATGTGACAAAACATTCCACTGCAATTGTTCCCACATAGTCATGCTCTGTGCATATTTTTGTAACGATATCAATGGCTTGCTCTTCTAGTTTTTCGATATTGGGAACATCTGTAATCGGAGAAGTGGAGTATCGCAGTATTGAGTCGGCATGGATATTGTGGGTGAGTGGCCACGTTTTGATTTCACCGCTTCGTGAGCGTGAAGCCAGAATTGAACATTCCATAGAAAAATCAACCAGACCTTCGACGATGCATCCCGGTGTTGCGACGACGGGCGCAATTTCCTTAACCACGCGAGCAAAATCTGTGTTCTCGCCGGTTCGTATAACCCACTGGCCTTTGCCGTCATATCCGCCATGACGAGTTTTAATGACAATCCCCAAAGGAGACAAATCTTGTGCGCTCATTAAATGTGCGAAGTATTGCTCAAGAAGCAAAGGTGAGGCGTCGGGTTGAATGAGTTCAAAAGGAGCAACGGGTATTCCTAAATCGTTAAGAGAAGTCTTTTCATGAAGTCGATCACCTGCAATGTGAACGAAAGCAGGGGAGGGGTAAATGGGTACTCCCAAAGCTGTAATGCGATCTGCATACTCGAGGCCTTCATGCTCGGATTCGAAAGTGAAAACATCAATGCCGTTAAGAAAATTATCGAGAATCAAATCGTCGGTAATGTCTTCCGTAAAAGCTTCACAAGTAATGAACGCGCATGAGCCCGGTTTGCCAGCGCTGCGAAGTGTTATCCCTAATTCTGTTGCAGCGATGCCGAGCATTTGCGCAAGTTGACCGGCTCCAACACATGCAATCTTTGTCATGAAAAGATCACTTTGCATCAGAGGGTGCGGGTGGAAGGGAAAATTCAAGTTGTTCGGGTGAAGAGTATCCTCCTACCAACGAAGAGAGAAAGTAGCGCAATGACGTACGTTTGCTTTCATACGATTTTACAGAATCAGTGTACGCCTTGCGCACCAAACTTGCGGGCAGGGCGGAATCAACAGTATCGAGTGAACGTGATACCTCGGCAGAACTACTCAATTTTGGGGATGTTATTGCATTAGCTCGTAAGCGTCCAAGTATGGTTTCCAATTTTCGTGCAGCGGAGAGTTCTCCGGTTACATCCTTCTTTTTCTTTGCAGTGCTATACGCTTTCAGTGATTGCTTTGCGTCAGTTACGACATCACGTTTGCCACCCGCCTTTTCCATGAGTGAGGTGGCTTCGGACAATTTGTTATATCGAATAGTTAATTCAGGTTCCATTGCAGAAAATTTCTTTTCCACCGTTGACTCGGCAGAGGAAAGCTGAGAACATCCACTGATGACAAATGCAAGGATGCAAAGAGATGCCAAGCCGAGAAGAATGATGAGACGCAGACGCATTGCTATAGGTTACCGAAACTACCGCTCTCCTCGCCGATTCTCATGGTTGCAACTACTTATCGTCGCTATTGTTTCGGTTTTGGCATTTTTATCGGGAACAAATATGGGAATGAATGCCCAATCCCTAGTCCGTGCTCGTGTCACGCAGGTGATTGATGGCGATACGATAAGTGTGCGTTTTTCGGATGGTCATGAAGAAACGATTCGTCTCCTCGGGATTGACACTCCAGAAACACACCACCCCAACAAGCCTGTTGAATGTTTTGGTCCCGAAGCTGAGCAATTCACTCGGAGTCAATTAGATGGTCGCAGTATCGAGCTTGAATATGACGTAGAACGCAAAGATAAATACGGACGTACTCTTGCCTATATATATGTACGTCGAGAGCGTTTCAACGACCAATTGGTGCGTCGAGGCTTTGCGAGGATATTGAATATATCACCAAATACGAAATATGCGAGTGAGCTGCTTGGTCATGAATTACGTGCGAAGAAATCAGGTGAAGGGTTGTGGGGAAGTTGTTAAACGCTCTCTCGCATATTCTGCCGCATTTTCGAAAGTGCAGAACCTAATGTGTTGCGCACTTCGGTATGAGTGATTCCAAGTTCAGCTGCGATGTCTTTCATCGATGCGGCATCACCGGAGAGGCCAAAACGTCGATCGACAATCGCATATTCTGCAGCGCTGAGATATGCGTACGCATGAGGATCAGTACGGAGCTCAAAATAATCATCATCACTTGTCGGATCTTCAACATCATGTGATGTAAATGAAGCAAGTGATTCTTCATCGGGATAAACCCATGAATCATCGCTTTCGGAAAGAGTCTCAAATGGGCTACGCATGGTGGCCTCCGATCTACCGGGATGTACTTCCACCATCCTGCTACCAAAAGTGAGCGAGGTCAAGCCTCAGCTATGATTTTTTTGTGAGGTGTTTCGCTCGAATGTCCGCAATGCGCTTGATCGCCTCATCGGCGGTATAAATATCATTTCGTAAATCGAGTTCCGAGATGTGATCTTTAATGGAAGCGAGAAATTCAGAGGGTTGTTGAACCATAGAATTTCCGTGCCTCAGTCGGACGCTGGCGCGAGTGATGTGTAATTCTTCTATTGCACGTGACAGTGCTACATAGGCAAGTCGTGCTTCTTCTTTCTTTCGAACGCGATCCTGATAAAGCGGCACCAGGCCCTTTTCGAAACCAGCAACAATAACGGTATGGAATTCGAGTCCCTTAGCTTGATGAAAGGTGAGGAGAGAAAATCCAGATTTTGTATCGGTCTGAGTACTAAGCGATGATTCCATATATTCAAAAAATCCCGATACGTCCCCATGGCGATCATGGGGGAAGAGCTCCATGTATTCGCGCGCGGCCATCCGTAAGGCACGAAACAACCCTTTATGCTCTTCATCGAGTTCACCCACGATGGTTTGTGCACCATCAATGTCATCAAGGGCATCGTAGATCGACTTCCATCGTCGTTTTTTTCGCAGCGACACAATAGTGGCCCATACGTTTGCTGCCACAGGATCTGTGACGACATGTCTTCCTCGAGTAACTCCTATTCCCAGTTTTGCAGCAGCGGTTACGAATGCGTTTTTCTGTTCATTCGTGCGGACGAGAACGGCGATATCTTTTAGCTCTGTTCCGCGGGCATGAGCCGAGGAAATTATGTGCATAATGCCAGCTGCTTCGGCCTCATGGTCAGAGAAGACATGAACCTGAGGAAGAATTGTGCTTGCACGCGGAGCAGTGATTTCTTGGCTCTTATCGATGGGAGGGACAAGACAGCGTGCCACTTCGACATTCGCTCGTGTCGATCGATAATTCGTATTGAGAAAAACTGAGTGTGCTCCAGGAAAGTAGTCTGCAAAATGATTGAGGTATACATCACTTGATCCCGCAAAAGAAAAAATTGATTGATCTGGATCGCCCACAACGCTTAATGAACCTTTTTTTCCTACGAGTCGTCGATAGATCTCCATGTGCAGAGGAGTCGTGTCTTGGAACTCATCAACAAAAATATGACGATAGAGGTATTGACGTGATTGAGCGTAGCTTTTATCGCCTAAGCGTCGACAGTATTCGTTCAAGACATCGTCGTAATCCATGACGCCACGCTTACTGCATTCATGTTGATAGGACTTCCATGCAGCAACGAATGTCTCTCTCGATAATGTACGAGGATGAATATGGGCATGGCGACAAATGGCAATCATCGCATCATCAGTTACATCTTCTGGCACCATTAAACGTGTTTTGCACCAGGAGATTGCACGGGCCACTTTGGATGCTTGGGCAACTTTTTGTTGTTCGAGAACAGATTTCGAATGTTCAATGAGGGTTCTCATTCGTGACCGGTTTTCATCGTGATAGGAAGACAGCTCACTCATCGCGAACGAATGTAATGTACCTACGAACGGCCGTTCGCGCGTTTCGGGGGGGAAACTTTTCGCTAGGCGTGCTGCGAGCTCGAATCCTGCTTTGCGGGTAAAAGTGATAGTAACGACATGGTTTGGTAGCAGACCTTCTTCACAGAGGTGCTCAATGCGCTTAACGATGACACGTGTTTTGCCGGAACCAGCAGAGGCAACTATGCATAATCGCGAAGCGGTCGAGGTTACAGCGGCACGTTGAGCATCGTCTAGATCACCGATTGTCACTACATTTTCTGCCTCGTGCATGTATTCACGATACTCGCAAGTCAAGTAAACCGTCACCTCGTACTTCATTTGGTAACATCGATAGCATGCGCATCGCAATCAGTATCTTTGGCCGTGACCAACCCGGCATCATCGCAGCTCTGACCAAGCAATTGGCAGAATACGGAGCCAACATAGAGGACGCTTCGATGACGTTGCTCCAGGGACATTTCGCGATGATCCTTGTTGTGTCGATTGATAATTGTTCTATGACGGAACTAGAAGAGATGCTTTCGAGTAATCATATTCTTTCAGGATTATCGCTTTCATTCTCTAATGAATTGGATGAGCTTTCACACGGAGAGGATGAGCACAAGGTCGCCAAATATATTTTTCATTTGGCTGTTAGTGATACGCCAGGAATTGTTGCGAGGGTAACAGAAGTCTTAGGAACACATGATGCCAATGTTGTGGATTGCGCCACGCGGAAAAATAATTCGACAGGCGTTTTTTCTATGATTCTTGATGTTGACGTTCCCTTACTCCAAGAAGAAACGATTGTCGAAGAACTATCAGTAGCTGTGGATAATTTTTCAGGTGATGTTGTTTTTCAACGAGTGGATGACGTCGATTTATAAACATGTGCAACTCTGACATCGGAAGCATTGTTTATTATCCGGATCCTGTTCTGCGCGCCCGTGCGCGCGATGTGACTGATGTTGCGAGTGAGGAAGTTCACGATGTTATTCGTCGGCTTACACAGACGATGGCAGAGTTTGACCACTGTGTGGGCTTGGCGGCAAATCAAATAGGAAGTGATTTGAATATTTTCGTTGCCGATGCATCAAAAAATACGAGAGTTTCAAGTGAATATGGTTTTGTTGTTGTTATCAATCCGTTAATTGTTGAGCACAGCAACCCGATAAAACAACGTGAAGGCTGCATGAGTGTTCCCGATTTAACGGGCAACGTCACCCGCGCACAACACGTGATTGTTGCAGGGATTGATCCTGAGGGCAAGTCGCTCGAGCTCGTTGCACACGATTTCGAAGCTCGCGTTTTCCAACATGAGATCGACCATGTTATAGGCAAAGTATTTCTCGACCGTGTAACGACGGCTCGTGACGTCTTCACCAGAAGAACTTATCGCTCCTAGTAGTTAGGGTTTGATCTTGCAAATACGAAAAAAGCAGAGAGTCGCACAAGCGACTTCGCCTGCGATTTGCAAGGTCGGACCCTCCCCTAAACGAACGTAGTTGCAGCAGTTCGTTCGGTTGTCTCGAGGTCCGAGGTTTCCAGGGTCGGACCCTCCCCATGAGCTAGTAACCAGCAGCAGTCCGTTCAGTTGTATCGAAGGTAGTAGTTATTAGTTGCGACCCTCCCCTAAACGAACGTAGTTGCAGCAGTTCGTTCACTTGTCTCGACGTCTGAGGTTTCCAGGTGCAACCCTCCTTAAAGTAAACGCGCTAGAATCGTCCAATGCCATATCCTCGCGAATTATTAAATGAAGGTGAAGAGCTTTCTCTCGATCTTCGTCCCCACTGGTGGTACTTTGCACGCAATTTCCTTTTTGGAGTCGTCCTCTTAGTGTTGGCCATTATGGTTGCGTTTATTCCCAAGGGAAGCAGCAGCGCGAGCTCAGGTTCCAGCGACAATCTTCTTCAACTCATTCATAAGTATGCTTTTTATGTATGGGCATTTATGGCGCTCATTTGGGTAATCATGCTTATAGCTCAATACTTGCAGTGGACCTTTACGCTTTTTGTTGTAACGACTGATCGCATTATTTTTCGCACCGGAGTCATTGCGAAGCGTGGCGTAGAAATACCCCTCGAGCGTATTAATAACATTAACTTCGGCCAAACAATTTTTGAAAGAATTATTGGTGCGGGATCTTTAGAAATCGAATCTGCGGGCGAAGATGGACAGAGTCTTTTCAAGGATGTTCGTCATCCAGATGCTGTTCAACAAGAAATTTATCGATGCATGGAAGGCAACGTGAAAAAGACTGCACGATATACAACGGATGGATTGCAGAATCTTGGAGGAAGCGCTCCCATGTCTATCCCAGAACAAATCGAAAAGTTGGCACAACTTCGAGATCAAAATGTTATTACTGAAGCAGAGTTTCTCGATAAAAAACAACGTCTCCTTGACCAAATGTAAAATGGTTTGTGAATAAGCTGTGAATGAATTATTACGGTTCCATCATGACTGGGCGTATGCTTCAATCGCGATCAATCTATTCGCCGGCATCTTGATGTTGATTTCGCTCAGATTTGTCGATCTCAAAAGGAAAAAATATTTCTTTACGCCGGTGTATTTTGGTTGGCTTGCTATTTCTGTGCAAAGCCTTTTAGGAATATCGCTGTATATGTCTGGTGAAAAAGTAGATCCTTCTAAAGGATTTCACTACTTCTATGGATTCATTGCAATCATGACAGCAGGAATTATTTATTCTTATTCGCGGACACTTGGGAAAAAGAAAATACTTATCTATGGCATTTCCTCACTTTTCCTTGCTGGATTAGGAATACGCTCAACATTGCTGGTGCTTTTGTAGATTTAGGGTCTGACCTTGGAAAGTAAGGAAAAGTGACCTACAAAGGTCACAATCCTTTCCAAGGTCGGACCCTCCCCTAAAGCAACGAAGTAGCAGCAGTTCGTTCAGTTGTCTCCCGCATTGCGGCCACCAGGAACGACCCTAACGGGCAGTGGTGATTTTGAGGGTTGTGGGCTAAACTATACAAATGAGTAAAAATCGATCTGAGCGCCTCCGTGTAGCCGTTATCTATGGTGGTCAAAGCGCAGAGCGTGAAGTGTCGGCTGTTAGTGCCCGTGCAGTTCTTCAAAATCTTGACCCAGCAAAATATGACGTGTTGCCTGTGATTATTGCGGAGCAGGGCGAGTGGCTTTTTGCTGAGGAAACCTTTAAGCAGCTTCAAGATTCTCGTTTCGAGCTTCCACGCACATTGTCGTTGTCTGGTACCGAACTCGTCGAACGCTCGGGTGACATTGCAGTGGGCGGAAATCCTGTCGATCTTGTCATCCCTATGCTTCATGGTCCTTATGGTGAAGACGGAACAATTCAAGGTTTATTAGAGATGGCAAATATTCCCTATGTGGGAACATCCGTTCTTGGGTCGGCAATGTGTATGAACAAGATCGCAGCGAAAAATATGTTGACAGGACATCTCATTCCTACAACACCTTTTATCTATACACGCGAAAGTGAACTCGTTGGGTTCGTCGATAAAGTCGAAACAATCATTTCGTATCCTTGTTTCGTGAAGCCTGCCAGTCTCGGTTCGTCGGTCGGAATTACCAAGGCCCACGATCGCGAAGAACTTGCAGAAGCAATCGAAACAGCCTTGACCTATGACGAATGGATTTTGGTCGAAAAAGCAGTCGATGCTCGCGAAATCGAGCTATCGGTTATGGGTGATGACGACGTTCGTGTTTCTGTACCCGGAGAAATCGTTCCGGGTGACGAGTTTTATTCGTATGACGATAAGTACATCAATGATGCTGCGGATTTGCGTATCCCTGCTCCCTTGTCGGAAAGAGAAATGCAGGCGGCTCAAGAACTGGCAGTCAAAGCATATAAGGCATTGTGTTGTGATGGAATGGCACGGGTGGACTTGTTCCTTGAAAAGGAAACAGGTGCCTGGATGGTCAATGAACTCAACACTATTCCTGGTTTTACTCCGATTTCAATGTTCCCCAAGCTCTTCGAATATTCAGGGATGAGCTATGCGGATCTTCTTGATGAATTGATTGCTGTCGCACTTTCGCGTCACGATCGTCGCGAATCTAAAAAGAATCTCAACCACTAGCTCTTAGGGTCTGATCTTGCAAATACGAAAAAAGCAGAGGGTCGCACAAGCGACTTCACCTGCGATTTGCAAGGTCGGACCCTCCCCTAAAATAACGTAGTTTCAGCAGTTCGTTCAGTTGTAGCGCGACTTGAGTCAGCAGATGCGGTCCTCCCCTAAAGTAAGTAAGTAAGTAAGCAGGCAGCAGCAGTTGGTTCAGTTGTCTTAACATCTTGCGTAGTGGACAGACCTTCTGCGTTGTTTGAGTTTGTAGGTGTTTATAGTTTTTTGATTTGTAATACTGTTGTTCCTGAGGCACCATTCTTTCCGTCAATGGCAATCCAGTATCTTTTACCTGCTTCAGCGTTAAAGAGGACTTTGCTTTGAATCCTCCCGTTAAAGTCATCGTTCGACGAAATGAGCACGAGACCATTGAACTGAGTTGTCGGGCCTCGTTTGTAAACCGCGAGAACTGTATTGAAGTTACTTGTCGGTCCCCCGTCGGTATGTGTTTTGACCTGAAAGGTTCCAGACACGGTAGGAGTCCAGGAGTACCAGATCGACTTAACGGCGCGATTTCCTGCGTGTGAGGGTTCGCCTGTTTCAGACGTTGCGTTGACGTTGGTTCCGTTGAGTTGTGATGTTGGGGCATAGGGGATCACTGTTGCGGATGCAAAATTGTCATTCGCAGGTCGCACTGGTCCTGGGGGTCTTGTTGTGGTTGTGGTTGTTGTCGTGGGTGGCCCGGATGGTGCAGTCGCCAAGAATGGGCTATTAGCGGTATTTGCGCTGGGGTTCGATGCCAAATAGTTCCCTTGAGGTGGAGTTCCCGCATAGAAATAGTCGTCATGGTTGCAGTCATATAAAGCGATGGAGCAGACATTGCGTTGGCTGCCTGGACCGTCGGGTTCGCCTGGTTGGTCGTCGTCGTAGCACATGATGTCTAAGCCATCCGTGCAGTGTCCATGGTTCGTGCGGTGTGGAGCACCCGCAGATACTGCGCCAAGTGTATGCATCATTTCATGAGCTATACCGTTTTGAGCTCCCGGGGTCCACCAAATAGTGTTTGCAGAGAAAGCAATGTTACCTACGGCAGCGGTCCAGTTAGAATCAGCTGATGCCAGATCAAGCCAAATAGCATATTTTCGGTTGGGTTCTCCACCAAGCGCAAGGAGAGCATTCACTCTTTCTGATGCGTTCATAAGTGCCCATTGTTGTGTTGAAAAACCAACAGCTATCGTCCTGACATTGAGATTGCAGCTTGCATCTGTCACCCATCGAGCTTGACGAAATCCTCCTGTCTGTTCTGCACTGGCACGCAAGAGTCGATCAACATCGTTAATTGTAGGAATTATATATTGAGAAGTAATAGCGGCGTTTCGATTAACTCTGTCTGTTGTGTATGCATATATTGCTTGAAAACGAGATCCGTCCGTCCCGGTTCCACCGCAGTAGATGCCGGTAGTGTCGGTTGCACCAATCTCGCCGCGAGGTGACGGCTGAGTAAATGTTGAAGCTGCTTGGGATGAACTTTGAGAAACAGCAATAAGTCCAATGCTTGTCAGTGCAAAGATAAGAACTACCCAGGTATGTAAGAACGTTTTATTGATAAAACGTGAAAGCCTGATTTGTTTCTTTGCAGACTGTATTGCCCTTAGTGTTTCACTTGGTTGCTCATCCATGAAATTTTCCCCTTTAGCGGCTGTATGTATTTAGGGCCATGGGGTCATCATGGAAGGTTTACTGCGGGAAGTCAATCGATAAGCAGAAGTACTTTATCTACGTGTTTCGCAGGATGCGCGTAAAGATTCTTTCATGTACAAGAAGGACCCAAAAGCGCACTACACAATTGAGTATCTCGCAATTTTATTATTAAAGCTCTATTGCCACATCACGAACAAAGCGAATCTACAATATCTTTCCAGGGTCCAACCCTGTGTGTGGATAAGTGTTAGAGGTTAATGGCGGGACATGTCAGCGTACGTGTAATGCCTTGAATCTTCTGCACTTCAGAAACAACTTTTTTGCCGAGATCATCCATCGTCTCAGCTTCGACTTTGACGAGAACGTCGTAGGGACCAGTTATTGCGTCAACAAAAACAACTCCATCAACATCTTTTGCTGCGACTGCAACATCGGATGCGGAACCAACTTCGGTTTGAACAAGGATATATGCTGAAACTGTCATGCGATCAGCATAGCGCTCGGCATGGTTCCGTGCGAGTGCATCAATTTCTAGGGCACAATTAGCTAGAGAACATCTACGTCCATGGCGTCAACACGTGCGGCTAAGTCGTTGAGTTGGTCTGACAAAGCGCTGGGTAAACGATCTCCAAAAGTAGTGAAGTGCTGCGCAATGGATTCACATTCTGTTTCCCATTGGGACTTTCGCACCGCGAGTGCGCGAGCGACGTGATCAGAATTGAGTTTTCCATCGGTATTGATTTCATCTTCGTGTGCCACAATGCCCACAGGGGTCTTCACTCCTTGAGTGCGGCCTTCTAAACGATCGATGATCCAACTAAGCACACGGACATTTTCGCTAAAACCGGGCCAGAGAAATTCTCCTGTACCATCAGCTTTACGAAACCAATTCACTCCATAGATGCGAGGAAGTTTTTCTTTATCCATCTTGTCGGCCATGGAAAGCCAGTGCGCAAAATAGTCGCCCATGTTGTATCCGCAGAAGGGGAGCATGGCCATAGGGTCGCGGCGAATTTCTCCGACAGTTCCTTCAGCAGCGGCTGTTTTTTCTGACGCGATTGCACTTGCAATAAAGACACCATGTTCCCAATCGTATGCTTCATAAACAAGGGGTACAGATGTTGCGCGCCGACCGCCGAGCAAAATCGCACTGATGGGTACACCGGCAGGATCTTCCCACTCGGGTGCAATCGATGGACACTGCGAAGCAGGGGCAGCGAATCGAGAATTAGGGTGCGCTGCAGGTTCACCAGAAGCCGGGTCATATTTCTCATGTTTCCATGTTGTGAGATTGTCTGGAGCTTCTTTGGTTAACCCTTCCCACCACACATCGCCATCTTCGGTAAGAGCAGTGTTGGTAAAGATCGTGTTGTGTGTCAACGTGTCGATCCCGCTGGGGTTTGTCTTTGGAGATGTCCCCGGCGCTACACCAAAAATACCAAACTCGGGATTAATGGCATGGAGTCGTCCATCAGGGCCGATCTTCATCCACGCAATGTCGTCGCCAATCATTTCGACTTTCCATCCCGGCAAGGTTGGTACAACCATGGCAAGGTTAGTTTTTCCACATGCAGAAGGAAAAGCTCCGGCCATATAGTGCACTTCACCGCGAGGAGACGTTACTTTGATAATGAGCATGTGTTCGGCAAGCCATCCTTCGTCGCGGGCAATGACACTGGCGATACGCAGAGCAAAACATTTTTTACCCAACAGAGCGTTTCCGCCGTACCCAGAACCGTACGACCAGATCTCGCGCTTTTCAGGGTAGTGGACAATATATTTTTCATCGTTACACGGCCACGAGACATCTTCAATTTCTTTGCCGTCATCATCGATCAAGGGCATGCCCACACTGTGAACAGCGGGTACATAATCATGCGAATTTCCCAATTGATCAAGAACGGCCTTGCCCATACGAGTCATGGTGCGCATCGAAAGTGCAACATAAGCAGAGTCTGTAATTTCTACACCTATATAGCTCAGCGGTGACCCGAGAGGACCCATGCAAAAGGGTACGACATACATTGTGCGTCCACACATAGATCCTGCAAACTTTTTGTGAAGGATCTCTCGCATTTCTTCGGGGTCCATCCAATGATTTGTGGGACCCGCATCAATTTCTTCTTCGGAACAAATAAAGGTGCGATCTTCGACACGTGCTACATCGCTAGGGTCCGAAGTTGCCCAGAAACTATTGGGACGAAGTTCTTGGTTGAGTTGTGTCAACGTGCCTTTGTCAAGCAATGTAGCAACCAGAGCATCACGCTCCGTTTCACTTCCGTCACACCAATGAACTGTGTCGGGTTGTGTGAGCGTTGCAATGTCGGTGACCCAATTCACAAGGTGAGTATTTTGGGTAGCAGGTGCCGCTTTTTTAACAGTGGTTTGTTGAGCCATGTGGGATCCTTCGTACCTAACGGATATGACTGCGCATTACGTTAACGGGAATGAGAAGAACAATTCGAATAATTTGTGTCGAACTCTCCTTATTTCGTTGTGCCGGCAAAGCCGGACACAACTCGCAGTCGCTCATCCTTCGCTCCTTGTGATTAGCATTTCCATCAAACGCGAGCTGTAGAAATTCCCATGTCGACCTCGGAGCCGATACGAACGTTAATGGCGCGCTCTTTTTCATCAAGATCAAAATTCACCCTTTGACCTTGGCGCAGAACCGTAAAGATAGAGTTCTTCATGACATCGGGCGCGAGGGGATATTGGGCCCGATCGACCGTGTCGGTCATGATGGAGCCGATTTCAGTTGTGGGGTCAAAAGATACGATAACGCCTTGCATCCAATTAGCCTAGCTCTATGGGTTATTCACGGAGCGATCTAGCGGCCATAAATTTAGAATCAGTTGAGGGTATCAAGCCTGCCTTTATTGAAAAGTGTCGAATCGCTGAAATGGAAACCGTCGATGACTTGCTCTCAAGGTATCCTCGTCGTTATTTAGATCGAACTCGTCAGGTCAGCATTGGAGAATTGTTTCCCGGTGAAGAAGCCACTATCTATGCAACTGTCGAAGCTATTTCCACACGACGCATGAAGAATTACAAAACAATGGTGGAAGCTGTGATTGCGGATGCAACGTCACGAGTGAAGATTACTTTTTTCAATCAACCCTGGCGTGCCAAGCAACTCAAGGTTGGTACACAGGCTGCATTTTTCGGGAAGATGGATGAGTATCGTGGTCAGCCTCAAATCGTTAATCCTGTTGTCGATATTATTCGTGAAGATCAAGATGAAGAATTAGATCGAACAGGAAGCATTATTCCCATTTATCCTCAGAGTGGAAAGGCGGATCTTTCTACGTGGCATGTTCGCACAATGATGGAAAAGGTTTTGTCGTACTCCGATCAGCTTGAAGATATTCTCGAACCGGAGTTACTCGAAGAGCTCAAACTTGTATCGCGCGTACAGGCATATCGCAATATTCATAAACCAGAAAATGAAGACGATGCACGACAAGGGGCACGTCGATTGCGTTTCGATGAATTTCTCATGCTGCAGATGGTACTTGTTGGCCGTTATCTGCATAATGAAAACGTACTGGTGGCGCAGACGCTCAATGAAGATTTTTTAGAGAAGAGTTTTATCGCGAGCCTGCCGTTTGAACTGACAAAAAGTCAGGGCGATGCAATTGCTGAGATTGATGCAGACATGGCATCGTCGCATCCCATGCATCGCCTTCTCCAGGGCGATGTGGGATCGGGTAAAACTGTTGTTGCTTTTGCGGCGTGTATGCGAGCTGTCAGTAGTGGGGCTCAGGCCATCGTGATGGCTCCGACAGAAGTTCTTGTGAATCAACACTACGCCACGGCACGCGCATTATTTTCTTCACTAGAAGTAAAAGATGACTCGAATCTTTTTTCGGCGCGACCGGTGCGTGTAGAAATGTTGAGTAACTCAACATCGGCCAAAGATCGAGAACGTATTGAACGCGATATCGAAAATGGTGATTGCGATATTGTTATTTCCACACATGCGATGTTGTATAACGAGTGGAAGTTTGCCAATCTTGGACTTGTAGTGGTCGATGAACAACACCGGTTTGGGGTAGAGCAACGCTCCGCGCTCTTGACCCGTTCGGAAAGTACGCCCCACATGATTGTCATGAGCGCAACGCCTATCCCTCGAACGGCCGCGATGTTATATTTCGGTGATCTGAAAAATACAATCATGAAAGATATGCCCAAGGGCCGCAAGCCCGTAATGACGAAGTGGGCAAAAACCCAAACTGATGTTGACCAAGCGTACGAACGGGTGCGGAGTGAAGTAAAAGCTGGACGTCAGGCCTATGTTGTGTGTGCGTTGGTCAATGAATCGGACAAAGTGCAAGCCTCTTCGGCTGTTGATCATGTTCAACAATTACGTGCGGATCAACTAAAAGGCCTTTCGCTGGGACTGGTTCATGGTCAGATGAGTTCGAACGATAAAGACGAAGTCATGGCTTTATTTGTTTCAGGAGAAATTGATGTTCTTGTCTCCACAACAGTGATTGAGGTGGGAGTTGATGTCGCCAATGCCACGGTGATGGTGATCGAAGACGCAGATCGCTTTGGATTGAGCCAGCTTCATCAATTGCGTGGACGAGTAGGGCGTGGTGCAGATGAGTCGTTTTGTTATCTGATTTCTGAGAAAGACACGACGGATGCAGTTCGCAGGCTTGAAGCAATGGAAAAAATTTCAGATGGGTTCGAGCTTGCTGAGATTGATCTCGATCTCCGAGGGGCGGGCCATGTGCTCGGTGGAGTTCAATCAGGTCAAGGTGATCTACGCTTGGGACGGTTGCCGCGCGATGCAAAATATGTGCAGTATGCCCATGACATTGCTATGAAAAAACTTATGGCAGATCCGACCATGTCTTCTGATGTCAATGCAACGCTTGCAAAAGAGATGAGTCACTTCTTAGATGAAAACGACATCGACTTTCTCTTTAAGTCGTAGCGTGCGAGGTCCGTCCTGCAAAAGTCATCCTGAGTTTACGAAGGATCTCAATATCAATCACCACTTCAAGGTTGAGATCCTTCGGCTGAAGACTCAGGACGACTGCGTCGCTTTCCAAGATCAGACCCTAGACTTGCAGGATGAGAATTGTCGCGGGTCGAGCCAAAGGAATCACTTTGTCTCATGACGTTGCCGACAAGACCCGTCCAACAAGCGATCGCGTACGCGAAAGTATTTTCAATATGTTGGAAGCGCGAATAGATTTCGATGGATGTACTGTCGCCGACTTATATGCAGGTACTGGAGCTCTCGGATTAGAAGCGCTTTCGCGCGGAGCGAATGCTGTCACTTTCGTTGAACGAGACAAAAAAGCTTGCGAAATCATCACCAAGAATATTGATCGTGTGGTGAATCATATTCAACAAGATGAAAAAACAAAAATGACAACCTCATGTGTGCAAGGAGATGTAAAAAGGTTTGTGTCTACCCGGGCTCAGGAACAGTCATGCGATCTTGTTTTTTGCGACCCTCCTTATGATAACGATATAGATGCATCTGTGATCAACATCCTTGTACCGCAAGGACTATTGGTCTATGAAACTGATAAGCGCAAGCTTGCAGAAGCAGAAAAGGATCTGAGTACACATGATCGATGTGATGAGATTCTGATATCGCGAGAAATGGGAAGCGCCGGAGTAATTATCCTTCGAGTGAAATAGAAGTGTAGAATAGATCTATGTCACACGCGCTCTGTCCTGGGAGCTTTGATCCGCCTACAGTGGGCCACATTGAAATCATTGAACGAGCCGCAACGCTTTTTGATGAGGTAACTGTTGCTGTTATCCGCAACGCAACCAAACAAGCAACGCTTACATCCGAAGAGCGTGTAGATTTTCTCAATCGTTGTCTTAAAAGTCATTCCAACGTTAGTGTGCTTTCTTTTGATGGCCTCCTCGTCGATTGTGCACGTGAAGCAGGAGCAAATGTTGTTGTCAAGGGCCTCCGCGCAATCTCTGACTTTGATTACGAACTCCAAATGGCCCAAATGAATCGTCAACTCAGTCATATTGAAACGGTTTTCTTAAGTACGAATCCTCAACATAGTTTCTTATCTTCGTCGATGGTGCGCGATATCGCGCGTTACGGCGGAGACGTATCATCCCTGGTCCCAGCCGTAATTGCAGCTGATGTGGCCAGTCGTTTTGCATTGGAGGCCTCGGATGTATGAGGCTTGTTATCAAAGGTAGGAAAAATGTCAGATATAGAGCTTGAAGAAGAAATCGTTACGGAGGATGATTTCGCCCCGACACCTGTGGGTGTTGAGGAGCTCCTCCTTCGAGTGCGTGACTTAATTGACACAGCACGATCAATGCCGATGTCGGCATCGGTGCTTGTCAATCGCGAAGAACTTCTCGAGTTGCTCGATGATGCACTTGACGGTTTGCCCGAAGAATTGCGTCATGCTCGGTGGCTATTAAAAGAACGTGAAGAGTTCCTCACTGAAGCCCACCGTGATGCAGATGAAATTCGTGAACGTGCTGCAGCTACTGCTGCACGCATGGTTGAAGAACGAGAAATTGTTCGTCAAAGTGAAGCGACAGCTCAACATATTGTCACCGAAGCAGAAAGCAACGCGCGCCAAATCCAACACGAAGCCGAAGATTATATTGATCAGAAGTTGGCAAGTTTCGAAGTGATTTTGGATCGAACATTACAGACCATTCAAAAAGGTCGTGATCGCTTGTCGGTTCAACTTGAACCAGAAGAGACAACTCCGGCAGAAGAAAATTCGGAAAGCGGATTCTTCGACCAAGACATTTAAGCACAATGATCGAAAGTTCGATCTATGTGGGCGATCTTCGCAGCCATATTGGTTCTCGTCGCGATGTTCATTTGGTTGTTCCCGGTGAAACTTTTTTTTCAACTCTCGCACGCATCGTGGATGATCTTACCTGTGATTTAACCATTGAAAGTGTTGGCCATGGATTTGTCATTCACGGAACGGTTCAAACAAATTATTCCGCACAGTGTGGTTACGGACTTGTTGAGATTATTGAACCGCTCACCGTCAATGTGAACGAGCTCTTTGAAGAAAGACGTGTGCGCGA
>CALMUU010000226.1 GCA_937872965.1 uncultured Actinomycetes bacterium | reverse complement strand
CTTTGCCGGTGCTTCGACTAATAATCACAGGGAGCGAAGGATGAGCGACCGCGAGTTGTGTCGGGCTTTGCCCGCGCAACAATAATAAACTAGACAATGTGAAATTCCGATATGCACTTGTTGCTGCTTTTTTTATGACCGCTGTTCTGCTGTTGACAAATGCGTATCAAATATTTTCGTTTGAAAAAACTAGCTCGTCGCGATCTTCCTTTTCGGCAAATCAGCCTGAGCTCCAGCAATTTGCTGATGCGCCTTTAACTGCTCCGAAGAGGTACGGCGAATCTATAGCTTTGTCAACTTCACAGAACAGGATTACAAATATCCTTAGTACGACTTTGCCAAAAAATTCATGTATCGAAGTTTTTGATGCACCAAATGGGCAAGCAGAATCACAACCCTTTATAGCAATTAATCCCACTCAACAACTAGTGCCTGCTTCGACAAATAAAATCATTACGGCAGCTGTCGTGCTCTCCGCTCTCGATCCTGGATCGACCCTTGATACTTCCCTCATTGCAGAATCAAAATCTTCTACTCTTTCCCGCGCTTACATAAAAACATCGGGAGATCCAAGTTTTGTGACATCAAAAATTCCGCCTTCGCGTCGACCCTCATACCTGTCTCCCACACATGTACACACTTTTGAGGATTTCGCATCAAAAACATATTCTGCAGGAGTGCGTTCTATTACCAATCTCGTTATTGATAACACCTGGTTTGATCTCGATGCAATCGAGTCTGGATGGAGCAAGGACAAGGAACAAGTAGGTGCGCTTGCAGCACTGAATGCCGACGAAGGATATGAAGGAAATGCTTTAGCGGCAAGTGCTGATACTCATGCTGCAGCATTACTTAAATCTGTCTTTACTGCCAAAGGAATTACGATCAACAATATAACTTTTGGGGCTATTCCTGAAAAGTTGTCAAAGAGTGATTCGGTTATTGCGCAGACGTCATCGGCTTCGGTGAAAGAACTTGTATCCGACATGTTAAAAACAAGCGACAACGTATACGCGGAACAACTTTTAGCTGCAGCAGTGTATGCATCTGGGGGAAATGTTACAAAACGAAGCCGTGCTGATTTCGTTTCTCAACAATTAAAAAAACTTTCAATCGATGCCAGTGGATATGTTTTTATCAACGGTTCTGGCTACACAACAAATGCTCGATCCACCTGCGCTCTTGAAAATGATGTTGTTGACGCGATGAACTCACGCGACATTGATCTCGTCAAACTGTCATCTCATGCAAATCACGACGGAACGCTCGCCAAACGTTTCACCAATTTACCCACCGACCTATACGCCAAGACGGGAACCCTCAATGGGGTAACGGCGTTGACCGGGTTACTAGGTGACGATATTCTTTTTTCCTTTATTTCGAATGGTAGTTTTTCTGAAGAAGGCGGAAAAGCACTCCAAGAAAGTGTCGTATCAACATTGTCGCGTTTTCCTTTTGTTGTTGCGCCAAAATTCCCTGACACCTTCGGTCAAGGACCGGAGCGAAGCGCCAAATAGACCCTCGGCTAGAATGTTGCCATGGCTTCCGTTACCGAGATCTCACGTATCATCAATGAGCTCATTACTTTGATCACGACCTATATCAAAGAACAAACTCTCTTGCCCCTTAAGCGAATCGGGCGATATGTGGGTTTTGGCCTAGCTGGATCATTCTTTATCGCCGTAGGACTGTTTTTGTTAAGCCTTGGGTTTTTACGATATCTTCAGACATTGTCTCCGTTTGACGATACATTTTCATTCGCGCCCTATCTTTTAGTCATTGTTGCCGACCTCGTTGTGGTGGGTATTTTATTTTTTGTTATGACGCGCAGATCACTTATCAAAAGTCGATCGGTTAAGTGAGGGTGGGTATGAAGAACAATAAGAAGCCGCGAGCCGTTGTACGAAAAAAAGATGCGCCCAGCAATGTGTCGCGGGCAGATATCGAAAAGAAGCTTAACGAGATCGATGACATCATCACTGAAGCAACTTCTTCTGCTGCGGGTAAATCGAAGATCGCTCTAGTTGTAGGCGTGGTGGTTCTCGTCGGCATTGCATTCTTTGCTGGTCGTCGTCGAGCATTTCGGCCTAAAACCTTTGTAACCTTCACTAAGTCACGCTAAGAAGACTGCACATCATGATTAAAAAGCATCTTTTTTCAGCATTCACTTTGCAAACGGCCTACAAGAAGGGGTTTAAGGAAGGCTCAAAACTGTGGCGCTATGGATTTATTCTTGTCGTGATCTTTCGTATTCTCAAATGGCTTTTCACAAAAGCTCAGCCAACCGTTGTAGATGAATTCGAGCTCGCGCCGGGGGAGTACACAGTAGTTGTTGATAAGCAATCAAAGGAAAAAAAGTAATGGCTTTTACAGTGGACGATCTTGTCCTCATCATCGACAACAAAGGTCGTCGTTACATGTTTACCTTGTTGGAGCATGGTGAATTTCATTGCCATTCAGGAATTCTCTATCACGATGACATCATTGGTTCTGATGCCGGTTCTGAACTCAAGACAACTCGTGGCACACTTTTTCGCGCGCTCTCACCAACGCTTTCAGACTACGTAGTGAAGATGCCTCGTGGTGCACAAGTGATCTACCCCAAAGATCACGGAACCATCATTACTTTTGCAGATATCTTTCCCGGTGCACGCGTATTGGAATCAGGCGTGGGTTCTGGAGCGCTCAGCATTTCTTTATTGCGAGCCATTGGCCCTTCCGGATCACTTGTTGGATACGACATTCGTGAAGACTTTGCTGCCAAGGCACAAAGAAATGTCCATAAGTTCATGGGCGACGATTTGCCGTGGAAAGTAGAAGTTCGTGATATCTATGAAGGCATTGAAGAAACCGGTCTCGATCGAATAGTTTTAGATCTTCCTGAACCCTGGCAAGTTATTGAACATGCCGAAAAAGCATTAGTTCCTGGCGGAATGATCATCGCTTATTCTCCAAGTATCACGCAGGCAGTTCAAACTCGAGAGAAGCTAGAAGATTCAGCCTTTGGCATGGCTTCGACCTTTGAAACACTTTTGCGTGGCTGGCATATTGAAGGTCAAGCCGTGCGGCCCGACCATCGCATGGTCGCGCACACTGGGTTCTTAACAGTTGCTCGTTTGCTTGTTTAGCAATTCTCGTTACAATATTTCGAAATTACATCAATAGAACGACTTAGAGCCAAATGGATTTCTCAAACCAAATTTCTTGAATCCTGCAAACCCGCCAGAACCAATCAATCCAGTAATAAGTACGATTAAATAGTTTCGCGTATTGTTATTGTTGTTAACAGGAGCATCAGGAACTACCTGGGATTTTGATTTAATTCTGGAAATCGGGTTTACTTCATTTTTTCCCAATACTGTGGTTTTAGTGCCAGGGGGGACAGTTGCCTTGCCTGATACTTCCGGATAGAGTTCAGACTGTTCAAAATCTTCTGGAGTAGATGTCGTTATTTCCGCACGTTGAGTTATTGATTTATTGAACACAATGGTATCGAGATCATCTTCTTGTTCCGTAGTCCCAGATCCACGATTTGGGTCAGGCGTGTCCTCGGGGTTGGGCGGGTCTGGAGGATCAACTGGTGGGGCAGGGGCAGAATGACCTATAGAGAATTGAATTGGTTCTGAAGGGATCCCTGCAACACCTCGTCCGTCAATTGCTGTAACTCTGACAGCGACATTTACGGCAGGTGAGACATCTGTATTGAGAGCAACCGAATATGTTGAATCTGTTAAAAAAGGATGGGTAACAATTACCCAATTTGGTGCTGCTTCAGACAGGCTGTACTCAATCCGGAAATTTGTAATGATCGTACCTCTCGGTGGTTCGGGTTTGTCCCATGTGAGAGTTACTTGATTCTGGCCAACATTTACTCGAAGATTTGTCGGTGCAGGTATTTGTGTTACTGCGTGTGCAGCACTTGTGTACATGAGAAGAAAAAGTGATGCACAAACAGCACAAAGAGCCAATAGTCTCTGAACGCGAGAAACTCGTTTAGAGGGGGCGATCAATTGAATTGCCCGTTTATGTACATAAATGAATTGTCACACGACCTTTAGCCATTTTCAACAATTGATCAAAATCTTATATCTAGACAGTTCGCCTCAAGACAGATGATGCGCGTTGCTCTAGTAGATGCGTTTAGCGGCCATCTAGTTGCGTGCCTGGATCTGGTGGAGTATCGCGTGCAGGGAACGAATCCTCAACGCTCTGTCCACCACCTGGTCGATTTGTTTCGTAGTTAAGCATTTTCAATGGATCCACGGGTGGATATATTCTTTCTTTATCATCGAATAGACCACTCAAATCAAGGCCTTCTATCGGACGAATCATTTCCGTTAAACCAGGGAGAAGGTCAGCAATGGACCTATCGAGAGGAGGATCTACTAGAGGCTTGTTCGCATTCGAATATTGCGGAGGGGAGGAATTTAGAGGTCCATGCCTAACCACGGGAATAGTTCCGCCACCAAGCCCGTGAGACGCGAGTTTTTCGATATAGACTACCAGTGCCTCATGTTCGGTTGGACCTTCTGGTTCAGCAGCAGCTCTTTTGATTCGGGTTGCTTTCGAACGCACGTTGCCTTATAAGAGGAGAATCGGTGGAGAATAACCTACGAGTGCATTTTTAGCAACGGCAGATGGAAGTGTTTTGCTTGAAATTACTTATGAGCGTACGTTGCGTTTCAGCATGGGAGCGAATGAGTGATTTCAAGCAAGTACAAAAACCAGAAAACAACTTATGGCTCAATAAAAATGCACTCGCCGGGGCATTCTTCGGCAGATTCGACGACACCATCGAGCTCACTATCATCAAAATTAGCCAAACCAGCAGGGCCGCCAGGATTAAAGACTTTATCGCCCTCTCTTACATAGGCAAGTCCATCATCTAAAAGAGTAAACACTTTGGGGGATATTTCTTCACAAAGCCCGTCACCTGTGCAGAGATCTTGATCAATCCAAACCTTCATGGTTTCCCTTTCGTGTCAATAACGTACACCCATTGTATCGCCGATGAGCACCTGTTACCTAAGCCTGCGTTTTCTGTCTATAGTTCTAACAGCAGCGCTGGCTAAAGATTCCCATTATTCGCGACGATGCCGTATTAGTCTAAGGAACAAGGCGACTAAGGATAAGAAATGAATGATGACTCTCTAGACACAGGTTCTTCGCAAGAAGACGATACGTCCCCAAGTGGAGATCAACCCGTGACGCTCGAGAGCCTTCGGGCAGAAATCGAAATCCTCCAACGCAAACTTGTCGATTCACCCAAGAGAATACGTACGCTCGAAGAAAAACTTATCGATATCAAAGCACAACTTTCTGACACATCACGTCGCAATGAACGACTGAGCGCAACACTTCGCGAAGCCCGAGAACATATTGCAGCCCTGCGCGATGAAGTAGAAAAACTCACTCTTCCTCCTGCGGCCTATGGAACATACCTCGGCCATAACGATGACGAAACTGTCGATATTTTTACCGCTGGACGAAAGATGCGTGTCAGCATTCATCCTGAAATTGAACTCGATGGCCTCTCGCGGGGAGATGAAGTTGTCCTCAACGATTCTCTCAACGTGATTGCGGTTCGCACGGGCGACAAACAAGGAGAACTTGTAGTTTTGCGCGAAGTACTTGAAGACGGAAAGCGCGCCTTGGTGATGGGTCGCGGCGACGAAGAACGCGTCTGTGAACTTGCTGATTACCTCATTGGCGTAAAACTCCGGGTCGGTGCATATTTGCTTCTCGATGGCCGTTCTGGCTTACTCATTGAACAAATCGTTCGCCCAGAAGTGGAACAACTCGTACTAGAAGAAGTCCCTGACATTGGTTACGAAGACATTGGTGGTTTGGATTCCCAAATTGAAATGATTCACGACGCTGTTGAACTTCCGTACATGTATGGGGATCTCTTTAAAGAACATGAGCTTGAAGCACCTAAAGGTATATTGCTTTACGGCCCTCCGGGGTGTGGAAAAACTCTTATCGCAAAAGCTGTTGCAAATTCACTGGCTAAACGTGTTGCAGAAAAAACTGGTGAAGCAAAAAAGACTTCTTACTTTCTTAACGTTAAAGGTCCTGAACTTCTTAATAAGTATGTGGGGGAGACAGAACGTCAAATCCGCATGATCTTTGAGCGTGCACGCGAAAAAGCTGAAGAAGGTGTTCCTGTAGTTATCTTTTTTGATGAAATGGATTCACTTTTCCGTACGCGTGGTACAGGAATTTCTTCTGACATGGAATCAACAATTGTTCCTCAACTTTTAGCTGAGCTTGATGGGGTAGAAGCTCTGCGTAATGTGATTGTGATCGGTGCATCAAACAGGGAAGATTTAATTGACCCTGCGATCCTTCGCCCAGGACGCCTGGATGTGAAAATTAAGATTGAACGTCCGAATGAAAACTCTGCAAAGGAAATCTTCACACGCTATCTGACAACAACACTTCCATTGGCTGAAGACGAGCTTAAGAAATTTGATGGCGACCGAGACAAAACAGTTGCGAAAATGATTGGCCATGCAGTCGAAGTGATGTATGCCGAAAGCGACGAAACGCGTTTCTTAGAAGTCACGTATCAGAATGGTGAAAAAGAAATACTGCATTTCAAAGATTTCTCTTCTGGAGCAATGATCGAAAATATTGTACGACGCGCAAAGAAACTTTCCGTTAAGCGCACTATCGCTGATGGCCCACGAGGAATTTGCACACAAGATCTTGTCGATTCCATTCAGCAGGAGTTCCGCGAGCAAGAAGATCTTCCGAACACCACCAACCCTGATGACTGGGCAAAGATTTCAGGTAAGAAGGGTGAACGAATCGTTTATGTTCGTACCCTCATCAAGCGCGGAGAAGATACCGAAGGCGGCAAAGAGATCGAGCGCGTCACCACCGGTCAATA
>CALMUU010000225.1 GCA_937872965.1 uncultured Actinomycetes bacterium | reverse complement strand
TTATGTCGCAAAGCTGGCAAAGCCAGACATTGCTCGCGGTCGCTCCTCTGTCGCTCCCTGTGATATTTATGTCGCAAAGCTGGCAAAGCCCGTCATTGCTCGATCAGGAGCCGAAGAAAATTTCTATTTCTCTCGCTGCAGATATCTCGGAATCGGAGCCATGAATAAGGTTTTCAGTGAAAAGGATGCCTAGATCACCACGAATGGTTCCTGGTTCCGCTGTGACAGGGTCAGTTGCACCTATCATTGTCCGCATCACCATCTGGGCATCACGGCCTTGAACTTCCATGACCACAACAGGACCGCTGCTCATAAAGTCCACTAATTCAGGATAAAAGCCTTTATCTTTGTGCTCTTCGTAGTGCTCGTCGAGTGTTTCTTTATCGAGCATGCGCATATCCATACGAGCGATCGTGAGGTTTTTCTTCTCGATGCGAGTAATGATTTCGCCGATAAGTTGGCGCTTAACTGCGTCGGGCTTCAAAATAATAAGTGTTGTATCTAGCATGGAAGTATTTTACGAGATGTCCGCTGCTTTTCCCGACTCCTATGTCATTCCGAGGCTCTGCCGAGGAATCTCCGCGCAGCGGACAACCTCGAACACCCGCTGCGCGGAGATCCTTCACTTCGTTCAGGATGACTTGTTGCGCTCAGGATGACTAATTAGCTTAGGATGAAGCCAGCGCCGAACGGACAGCACCCACAACATACAAACTACCGGTCACAATAATATGGTCATCATCAAGCGCAAGAGCTTTGGCATTTTCGATTGCGGCTAGAGGACCATTAACTTCTATTACTGTTTCAACGCCAGCGTCGCGCAAAGCCTGACTTAAAACTCCAACCTCCATTGCACGTGCAGTATCTGCAGCCGTAGCAATCACGATGTCGTCGTTATCAATGCCGAGAGCGTTGATCATTGCCGTGGCATCTTTTTCTTCTGTTAAACCAAACACATAAATTCTACGAGCACGTTCAAACTCTTCTTCCAAAGCAGTTGCGAGAGCTTGAGCACCTGCAACATTATGTGCACCATCAATGAGTACGAGGGGTTCGCGTTCCAAAATTTCCATACGTCCAGGAGAACGAGCATTATTAAATCCTTCAATAACGACTTCTTCGCCGAGCGCAGCATCGATAAAGGACTCTGCCGCAACGAGCGCAAGCATTGCGTTGCTCGCTTGGTGAGCACCAAAAAGAGGAAGGAATACGTCTCGATATGTGGCATACGGTGTGCGCATGCTCATCAATCGTCCTCCTACTGCTTGTTCGTTGGAAAGAATCTCGAAATCTTGACCAACCACGAGCGCAGTTGCATTAACTTTGTGCGCAGCCTCCAGGAAAATGGACACAATATTTTCGTCGGTTTCACCAATGACAACGCGATTATCAGGTTTAATGATTCCACTCTTTTCCGTGGCAATTTTCTCTCGCGTATTTCCTAAATAGGCCATGTGATCAAGTTCCACATTGGTAATCACTGCTACTTCAGTGGCACACACATTTGTGGCGTCATACAACCCACCCATGCCGACTTCTATCACACCCACATCGACTGCTTCGTGACTCATTATTTCATATGCCGCAGCCACAAAGATTTCAAAATAGGAAGGTGGATCTTTTGCGATAACATCAACCGAATTTTCAATATCACGTATAGATGTGAGCGCATGCTCAAGAAGTGAACTGTCAACAGGTTTGCCGTCAAGACAGATACGTTCATTCATGTACGAAAGATGTGGTGAAGAAATGGCACCTACATAGAGACCCTTTGTACGCAACAAGGATTCTGTAATCCTGGTTGTTGATGTCTTACCATTAGTTCCTGTGATGTGAATTGCTTTGACATGCTCTTGAGGGTCGCCCATGTATTTACATAAGAGTTGCATGCGCTCCAATGTGGGCATGGTTGCACGTTTAGAAAGCTTGCCTGTTTCAAAATTAATATGAGCATCAAGCCATTGCTCGAGTTGAGGCGAAATCATTCTTTTGTCGCAAATTCCGTACAGGAAACGTCGAAGAACACATCGGTATCGATATCTTCAATCGATTCTCTCGTGAACGTAGGATCAGTGATGTTGCAGGAATCTCGAATGTCATCGAGCGCGACCAACCAGACGCCTTTGTGCCACCCACCTCTCATTACTGTTTTAACAACTTCAGTTTTCATACTGGTTTTTGCCTCTGACTTATACCCACGCATTTGCCCTACAGCAGCAACAACAGTTGCATAAATATCGTGGTCAGCATCAAAGGGCAATTCGTTTTGTGTCGGCCAAGCAGAAGTATGAACTGAACCTTTTTGCCACCATGACCAAACTTCTTCTGTAACAAACGGCATGATCGGAGCAAACAAACGCTGGAACACAGAAAGCGCGATACGCAGTGTTGTTTGTGCGCTGAGTTGACCTTGTTCTCCTTGACTTCCATACGCACGACTCTTTACGATTTCGAGATAGTTGTCGCAAAAATCCCAGAAGCGAGTTTCTGCAATCTGCAATGATCGCGCATAATCATATTGAGCAAAGGCTTCTCCGCAGGCAATCGCATCTTTTTTTAACATTGAGAGAAATGATAGATCCAACTCATTGGTTACGTTGTTCGTATCAATATCGGAAACATCGGATGCCACAGTGAGAACAAACTTGCTGGCATTTAATAATTTCGTAGAAAGCCGACGACCTATCTTCATGATGCCTTCATCGAAAGCTGTGTCGACCCCGGGTCGACCGTTGGCGGCCCAGTAGCGAACTGCATCAGATCCATACTGTTCAAGTAATCCCATTGGGGTAACGACATTACCCTTGGACTTACTCATTTTTTTGCGGTCAGGATCAAGAATCCACCCAGAAATTAATGTGTTCGTAAACGGAACATCATTGTTTTCGTAATGCGCGCGCACCACTGTGGAAAATAGCCACGTACGAATAATTTCGTGTGCTTGGGGACGAAGATCCATAGGGAAAACCTTGTTAAAGAGTTCATCATCTTCACTCCAGCCTCCAGCAATCTGAGGCGTCAACGATGAGGTCGCCCATGTGTCAAAAATATCAGGGTCTCCGACAAAACCGCCTGGTTGGTTGCGTTGATCTTCTGTGTAGCCCGGCGGCACATGGCTCGAAGGATCAACAGGTAGTTGAGAATCATCCGGTTGCAATACACGCGAGTGATCAACTTCACCGCTCTCATCCAATGCAAACCACACAGGAATGGGAACACCAAAATAACGCTGTCGTGATATCAACCAATCACCATTAAGTCCATCTATCCAGTTATCGAAACGCGATTCCATAAACTTAGGATGCCATTGCATCTCGGCACCACGAGCTTTAAGAGCTTCTCGAAGTTGTGCATCACGTCCACCATTTCGTATGTACCACTGACGAGAGGCCACAACTTCTAGAGGACGATCGCCCTTCTCATAAAACTTTACGGGTCGCATAATCTCGCGCGGTTCTTCGAGCAATGCACCACTTTCGCGCATCAATTCTTCCATCACCTTTTTTGCTTGATTGGGAAACAACCCTTCGATCTTGGCATATGCTGCATCAGCTGCTTTCGCGTCGATTGCACCCCAATCAGCAGTTGAACTGGGCAAAGGCAAAATACGTCCGTCGCGACCAATAATTGCGCGCACGGGCAGATCGAGTTCACGCCACATCTGAACGTCACTGATATCGCCCCATGTAGAAATCATTACAACACCCGACCCCTTTTCGGGGTCAGCAATCTCGTGAGGGTAAATCTCTAAGGGAACTCCAAAGACGGGAGTGAGCACTTTTTTCCCAATCAAGTGAGTAAATCGTTCGTCCTTAGGATTAACTGCGATACCCACATCAGCCGCTATGAGTTCGGGGCGTGTCGTCTCAACGACCAGGTATTCATTGGATGCCTTACCCGTGACTTCGTCGAGAAAAGGGAATGCAAGCTTGTAAAATTTTCCACCTTTTTCGCGATCTTCAATTTCTGCTTGAGCTACAGCAGTTTTGAAATCAACATCCCACAACGTGGGTGCATCAGATTTGTAGGCCTCTCCGCGATCAATCATTTTCAAAAAGGCACGCTGCGAAATTTTCTGTGCTGTTTTCCCGACCGTTGTGTACGTCATCGACCAATCGACTGACAAACCAAGATGACGCCAGAGTTCTTCGAATTTCTGTTCATCAATTTCTACAAGCTCTCCGCATAACTCAATAAAATTTCGTCGTGAAATGGGATGCGGCGGATCAAAAGGATCGTCGGGAGCGACAAAATCTGGATCATATTCAACAGTAGGGTCACAGATCACACCAAAATAATTTTGTACCCGTCGTTCTGTAGGAAGGCCATTGTCATCCCAGCCCATGGGGTAGAAAGGGTGCTTTCCTGCCATGCGCTGATAACGCACAATTGTATCGGTATGGGTATAGCTAAAAACATGGCCCAAATGCAGCGAGCCGGAAACAGTTGGAGGCGGAGTATCGACCGAAAAGATTTGTTCACGCGTATGGTTTCGATCGAAGGCGTAAATATTGGAATCTTTCCATATTTGTGACCATTTATCTTCGAGACCATCTGCTGAGACTTTTTCGGGAATATGCGATGTCATAAGTGGGAGCATTCTAGGCGAAGCCTATGGATCCATTCCCATATTATTGTCGAAAATCATATTCATCACCCTTTGATTTTCTCGACGCATCGTGTCATGTACGATATCGTTGCCTACAAGAGTCACCTTTGCTTCCTCGAGGCTCAAGAATCGTCCTTCATCATGTTCATCCGAAAGAATTACACCCGGGATACTCTCAAGGTCAAATCTAAGCACCACCCTCAATGCAGTACGCGTCGGATGAACCAGTACTTCTCCTGAAGGAAATACAGGTAAAACGATCCCTGTTTCTTCAACGACTTCTCGACGCAATGCATCTACTACCGATTCCCCTTGTTCTTCGTCTATTTCATCATCAACACCACCGCCGGGAAATTCCCACATACCTGGATAAGAATCGTGAGGAGATCGACGAACAAGTAGTACTTTGTTTTCAGAATAGATGACAGCAGAAACAACGAGACGCTTTCTACCCAAACGCGCCATCGTACTGCGATAAGTATCGTGGGCATCATTCCAATATGCCTCATCTAAATGTGTCACATCACAATGTTACGCGCTACCCTGCACCTACAAATGTGTATCCCGTTGAAACACCACCGCCAAAGTACGAGGTGTTAAAGGTAAAGACTCCTCCATCTCGAGCAAAAAGCCAGTAACCATTACCTTCTGGTGCTACTTTCATGCCCATAATGGGTTGATTCAATCGAATCGACCCCGTCGAACCATAAAACTGTGCATCACCAAACGAAAAAATCCCACCATCAGAAGCTACCAACCAATAACCACGTCCGCTTATCGTGGAGCTCATTCCCACAATGGGTTGATTCAAACGAATCGACCCCGTCGAACCATAAAACTGAGCATCACCAAACG
>CALMUU010000224.1 GCA_937872965.1 uncultured Actinomycetes bacterium | reverse complement strand
ACTGGACTATTACGCACAAAGGGGATGACAATGACACTTACTTGGATTCGAGAAACCGACTGGGATGAAAACGATTGGCGACTTTCAGCAATCTGCAAGGACTCAAATGCGGAGCTCTTTTTCCCTATCGGGTCGACTGGCCATGCACTTGAAATGATCGAGGCAGCCAAAGAAGTCTGTACCAACTGCACTGTAGCTGAACCTTGTCTTCAATTCGCTCTCGACACCAACCAAGAAGCCGGCGTGTGGGGTGGATACACTGAAGAAGAGCGTCGTATTATTCGTCGTGAGCGCTCGACCGTTGCATCGTAAGAGGAATATTTATTTCTACACAGGTTCCGCCATGTTCACCATTGGCCATATGAATTGTTCCCGCTAATTCACTTGTAATCAGTGTTTTCATAATAGAAGTACCCAAACCTTCAGAAGCTTCGAGATCGAACCCTTCAGGTAAGCCAACCCCATCGTCCGTCACTGTCACATCTAAACCTTTATCGCTACGTTCGAGCATGACAGTCACGCATCCATTTTTTGTCCCTTTGGCACCCACATCAAAAGCATGATCGACAGCATTTTGCATTAGTTCGTTCAGAATGATCGCCAGAGGGGTTGCAATATCTCCAGGCAACATACCAGCGTCACCCTTCACGTCAAACTCAATTTGCATATCCTCTGAGGTCACTGCCTCCTGCACGACTGCAACCAACGGCACAATCACATCGGCAAAACGAACAAAGTCAGTGGCTTCTCGCGCCAAAGTTTCGTGCACAATTGCAATAGAACGAATACGACGTTCTGATTCGGCCAATGCAGCCTTACCTTCTTCGCTCTCCAGACGACGCCCTTGCAGTCGAAGAAGTGCAGCAATGGTTTGAAGATTATTTTTTACGCGGTGGTGAACTTCACGGATCGTCGCTTCTTTGCTTAAGAGCAAACGGTCGCGTCGACGCACTTCTGTTACGTCTCGCAACATCACCATGACACCTTCAGGTCGGTCCGCGCTAAGGAACGGAAAGACACGCATCAGAACTGCAACATCTCCGCGCTCGATTTCTTCGGTCACAGCACTATTAACACGCACTGCCATCGAAAGAGGGGTTTCGTCAAAACCAAACTGACTCAAACGTGCACCAACAGCTGCCGTGTGAATACCCAAACGGTGCAAGTTCGAAATTGCGTTGGGGGACGCAAACTGAATAACAAAATCCGGACTGAGCAACAGAACGCCGTCACCAATCCGTGGAGCATCTTCGGGCTCAACCATTGCAGAGGCATAGGGAAATGTTCCATCGGCAATCATGTGTGCGAATCGTTCGAATGCATTGATGTACGCGCGTTCGAGTGATGAGTTTTTTCGTACAACCGTTTGGTCATATTCGCGCCGCATAACGGCAATGGGCCGGCCCTTGTAGGTCACCGGTACAGTTTCTACTCGGATGTCTTGGCCGCGGCCGATTGTCGTAGAGGAACCTTCAATAACATCACCCTTGGTCCACGAACGTTCTAGCAATGGTCGGTCTTCGATATGGAGTACAACCCCGGTGAGATCACTTTGGTACAGAGTTGTTCCGGTTGTCGGACGCACGTTCGCGCTCACAATGAAGCGTCGTTGTTTTTTGTCGCCCTTCACGGGAACAACTAAAACTAAATCGGCAAAGGAAAGGTCTGCAAGAATATTCCAGACACGCAGGAGTTTTTGAATATGGGCAATCTCATCTTCTGCTAGATCGCTGTGCTGTCGCACTATCTCATTAAACGTTGCCATAGGTTAAATCGTATCGTCAAAAGCGCCAATGTTCTGAATATTAACTACAAGTTCAGCTATTCGCTCCTGTTCATCCAGCGTAAAGACCCGTGGTGCAGGAATAACCGGCAATAGTGGACCCGGAATCCCTTCTTCAAAACTGAAAGGCTTTCTTCTTTTCATCTCTTCGTGTATTGCCTCAGAAACTTCCCAATCACGCCTAATAAAATCAGCAATAACCGGATGATCTGGATACGATTCGCTCGATCGATCATTGATGTATATTTCAACTTCATCTCGTTGTGTAGAAGTGTACGGAACATTATTAACAATAAGATAATCAAGATTAATTTTACGTACGCCTAAACCTTCACACATGGGCAGGTATGTACGAGAAAGATATTGAGCAGGATTGACAACTAAGGCTGCATGGACACGAGATGAAGTAAGGAACACTGTAATGTCCGTTGCACGTTCTACAAAATCGTCATACATCGTGTGAAAAAGAAAAAAGAATTCTCCGATATCATTCAGAAATTCTTTACCGAGGACCTTATCGGCCAAAGCAAAAAAGGGCTGGCTGGCGAGATCGAAAAGCTTTGCGGCACGTCCGCGACCTAATCTGTACGGAGACGTCACTAAACGAACAAGCCGGCCACCAAAAAATTCTGACATAGCTAGTGGAGCATCGAAAAAACCAAAGGCCTGTGATGTGGGTGGGGTATCGAGAACGATATAGTCAAACTTTCCAGAATGATAGTGTTCGTACAGTTGATCCATTGCTACAAAATCATGACTATGCGAAAAACGCGTTGTCACATTTGAATAAAGCTTGTTGTTAAAGATCCTTTGTGCGTCTTTATCACTCTTTGCGTATCGCTCAACGATGTCTTTCCATCCCAACGATGTATCCACCATGGCGGCAAACACTTCCCCGCGCGCTTTGCCCTCAATCATGAAACGATCATGGTTAATGAGTTGAGGCACATGGCCGAGATGTTCTTCACAGAGAACTGACGCGAGTCTTTTTGCCGGATCAATGGTGATAACGAGAACGCGCGCATCGTGACGATGTGCCAGCGCAATAGCGAGCGCACACGACATGGTTGTCTTTCCGACTCCCCCCGTTCCCGTTGCTATGAGGACAGGTGTACTTTTGAGATCATCGATAAAATTCATGATTCACTTCTCACAACCGGAGCAAAGCGTTCCGCATTCTTCATCAGCGTTCGTAATGCTGGTGATAAATTGGTAAGAAAAGGAAAAACAAACAGCGGATAATCGTCAAGCGTGTGAGCAGCTTCGCGTGTTTGTTTAATGAGTGCCATATAGTATCGGCTCGCTCGATCAATAAGGTCAGACGACGAAGGGACAAACTCCAAGTCTGTTTGCTGTGTTCCTAGATCAGCCATGTCTTTATTGATAACAATCCCAGCTATCGCCACGTTGGTATTTGTTTCGATATCGGAAATAAGTTCATGGGTTTCACTGAGGACAACGTCATCCGTTGTTGTCACGACAACAACTCCTGTTGTTTCTCCATTATGTATGATGTCTTGCATCCATTGCGTTTGAGCTTGAATCATCCCCCGCGATACCAATTCTGAAAGTGCACGAGGTGCATCGAGGAGTGAAAGCACATGGCCAGAACTCGGAGCGTCAACGATCACGAGGTCGTACTCGGATTCGTTTTCAATGATTTTTTTTGTTTCGTAACAGATCTTCCCCGTTACTAAAATCTCTTGCACACCTGGCGCAGCATGGCTTACAAGATCAATTAAGCGAGCTAGGGGCGTGATTTTTGCCCATGAAGGAATCTTGGCATAAAGACGAAGGTATTCTGACAACGCATCGTCTGTATTGGTTTGAAGAACGTAAATATTGCGCGCCACTTCAACAGGTTGATATCCCACGGGAGCATGTTCAAATTGCTGAGCAATGCCGCCTGCTGCTTCCGCATCAATTAACAGAACTTTTTTGTTCTCATTGGCAAAACGAACAGCAAGTATGCTCGCGAGAACCGACTTACCTGTGCCACCTTTTCCTGTGACAAAAAGAAGTTTCTGGTTAAACTCCAAATCCCACGCGCTTTACGTCATCGACAGAACGAACTTCTACAAATGCGATTTTGGCTGAAGGTACTCCTACACGGTTGCCTTTAGAGTCAGTAACCCAAATCATGGGCTTTTCAGCTCCTACCGCTTCATCAACTAAAGAAATCAACTCGTCGGGTGTTCCTTCCATTTCAAAATCGAGCTCATGAGGGTGCTGACTTACACCAATTTTAACTTCAATGCTCACAGCATCTCCTTCGTTT
>CALMUU010000223.1 GCA_937872965.1 uncultured Actinomycetes bacterium | reverse complement strand
AAAAACGATGAGCTGGTAGCCAAGGTCGAGGAATACGCGGGGATGATCTTGGCGCTGAGGGAACAAGTCCAAACTCTTAAGGATGAGATCGCTGTTCTAAAAGGTCAAAAACCACGTCCGAAGATCCCTCCAAACAAACTAGAAAAAGACAAACCACCCCCTGGCGCCAATGATGGAAAAGGCGATAAAGAGAAGCGGGCTGGGTCGGCGAAAAAGAATAAAACAATAGCACTTCAGGTAGATGAAACTCGTCGGATTCAACCAGAAAATGTTCCTGCAGACGCTAAATTCAAAGGCTGGGCCGACTATGTGGTCCAAGAACTCATCATTAATAAGAAGGTCATTCTGTTCCAATTAGCCTGTTTCGTGGACTCCGACGGAAAAACGATACAAGCTCAGTTGCCTTCGGAATATAGAACAGGCCACTTTGGTCCCCAGCTCATCGCATTTTGCCTCTATCAATATCACCAATGTCATGTGACTCAACCCTTACTTCTAGAGGCTATTCGAGAATTCGGCATTGATATCTCTGCAGGGCAATTGAATATCATTCTTGTTGAAAACAAGGAAGCCTATCATGTGGAAAAAGAAGAGCTACTTGAGCCCGGTCTTCGGGGAGCTGGATACTTCAATACGGATGACACCGGCGCGCGCCACGACGGTAAAAACGGCTATTGTACTCACGTAGGCACCCCCCTATTTTCCTACTTCAAGAGTACTGAGAGCAAGAGCCGCATAAACTTTCTAGAGGTTCTTCGTGGAAAGTATACGGACTATGTAATTTCGGATGAATGCCTCGATTACATGTTTGATCATGGAGCTTCGGATAACGTTTTGAATCTTCTCGAGGAGGCTTCAAGAAAACGTTTTGCCAACTTTACAAAATGGATCAAGCATCTGGGCAGGCTGGGTATTGTATCTGAAAAAGAACAGAGATTGGCAACAGAGGGAGCCTTGATAGGTAGCCTTTTTTCTCACGGTTTCCATGACGAGCTCGTCATCGTAAGTGACGATGCTCCACAATTTGCGCTTTCCCTAAATGCCCTGTGCTGGATTCATGCCGAAAGACATTTCCGTAAGTTCATCCCTGTATCCGATCAAATTCGTTTGGAGCTAGAGCAAGTGCGTGATGCCATATGGAATCTATATCGTGGATTGAAGGCGTATAAGGCAGACCCTATAGTGGATCGAAAAGAAGGACTGTCGAAGGAGTTCGATCGAGTATTCAGCATGAGGACGTCAAGCGCGGCGCTCAATGATCTCATTGATAGGACACGAACGAATAAAGACAAGCTATTACGAGTACTCGACTACCCGCATATTCCATTGCACAACAATGACAGTGAACGTGATATCAGAGAATATGTCAAAAGGCGGAAGATCTCTGGGAGCACACGCAGTGCCATGGGTAGACGAGCCCGAGATACCTTTACAAGTCTAAAGAAGACCTGTCGAAAACTCGAGATTTCGTTTTGGAAGTACCTCCAAGACCGCGTAAAAGGCATCGGAAACATTTCTGCACTGGGTATCATCATACAGGAGCGTAGCCGTAAGGGGGCCTGTTCCTGAGGCGGACTCTTGGATCGCAAAAACTATCTCGAGCTGCTTTATCTACCCCATTACCCCGACTTATTGAGAAGTTAC
>CALMUU010000222.1 GCA_937872965.1 uncultured Actinomycetes bacterium | reverse complement strand
TGATTTTCTCCATTATCCTGACGGAAGACGAACAAGCATTCTACCATAGAATGAAGTCGACATAAACGGCATTTGAGGGCAAACGGTGCTAGTGGGCTGAAACGGGAAAGTGATGATTCCACGCTTAATGTCCATGCTGTATACAGTGTGAGTAATACGTGTGTATGTACACGGGTCTATACAAATTAAATCTGATGGATTCGCAATTATTGTCCGCGACCTATAGGTAGCCTATGAAGCGTTCGCGATATGCCTTGAACAAGTGTGCGTGTGCCATTGGGACTCAATCCCATCACACATACACCAGCTAAGGGCCCTCCCACCCCTGCAGCAAAGGCAGGTGATATAACTTGTCGCGGTGCAATCGTATCTCCATGTCCTGTTATTTCCATCACAGCGCATGCAACTGGACCTGCAACAACGATAGCTGCACCTACAACAGGAATTACTTTGGAGTATTCGATTCGATTTTCTAGATTACTGGCTCTACGCACAACTGCTTTACGTGCACGCGTTGCTGTGTGCTCAGCAAAAACGAGCGTAGGGGGTTTGACAAAAGAAATATTGCGCAATCCGTCGCTCATGATTCACGTGCCTACAGCTTGGCGACCTGGCCAAATTCGAGTTCGACCGGAGTTTCACGTCCGAAGATATCAACAAGTACCTTGAGCTTCGAGCGATCGACGTCGATCTCCGAGATCGCACCATTAAAGTCTGCGAATGGTCCGGTAGTAACACGAACTTGTTCGCCCACTTCGTATTCGAGACGAGGACGTGACTTGGTCGTAACCGCTGCTTGCCCCTTCTCGCCGGATTCACCGGTACCAAGAATATTCTCAACTTCTTTTTTGGTTAGCGGATTCGGTTTATTGCCTGCGCCGACAAAACCAGTAACTCCGGGAGTATTGCGAATCACATACCATGTGTCATCATCGAGACTCATTCGGATGAGAACATATCCAGGAAACACTTTTTTCTTCACAACCGTTTTTCGTCCAGCTTTGAATTCGATAACGTCTTCCATTGGAATAACGATCTCGTAAATGCGTTCTTCTACATTCATTGAGCGCATACGGGTTTCGATATTTTGCTGCACACGGTTTTCGTATCCTGCATAAGAGTGAATTACATACCAACGACCGGGTTTATCAAATGGGGAAATAACGACTTCATCGTCATCGTCATCATCTGTATCAATAACGTCAACAAGAGCAGCTGACTCATCCAAAGCAACTTCAGTGGCTGGTTCCTGTGCAAGAACTTCAGCGATTGCTTCTTGCGTTAAACGGTCTGTTTCCTCGTTTGCCTGTTCAGACTCATCGCCCTGACTATCTGCCACATTTTCAGGATCAGTAGCTTCTTCAAAAATATCTAGTGTTGTCTCTTCCATATTCTTTCTACTTTGCTCAATTTATTGTGAATCTATGAGATTCAGCAATGATCTGGTGTTCTATCCGTAGATCAGATCGGCCAACCGCTCAGCGCCGTAGTCGACGACGAGCACTAATAGAGTAACAATAATGAGGCACACAAGTACAATGATGGTCGAGTTAATGACTTCTTTGCGGCCAGGCCAGGAGACTTTTTTGAGCTCTCGCCATGCTTCTTTGAAGAAAGTGATGATCTTGACGAAGATCGACACGCGATCGCCAGCAGGCGCAGGCTTACGCTTTTTGTTCGCCGCTTGTTTAGTTTGTGCGCGCTGGCTTTCAGGGTCGTATCCCATTTTCGTGGACATACGACGCATTTCGCGGTTCATCTCGCCGCCGCCTGTAGGTTGTGTCATAAGAGCACTAATTTACTAGGTTGAAGCTGGCGGGGCATGTTATGAGGCAAGATCTTTGCTGCCACCGGCACAAAAAACCTTACTTAGCGCCTATCCATAGAGTTGACTGTGTGTGCCTACGGCTTCTAGGAAAATACCATCGAGATCATAGGAAAAGATCACACGATAATCTGCTGTCACATTCAAACTCCATTTGCCCGATAACTGACCCACCAGACGATGGGTTTTGAGTACAGAATCGAATGGATTGATAATGAAGATATTTACCCGATCTTCAACTTTCTGTTGGATTTTCCTATCCAATTGCTTATACTGTTTCTCAAATTTTCGAGATCTGTGAATCTGAACCATATCGCCCTACACATAGAAATAATGTTGCAGGGAAGAACCCACTTCACAGAGCAGACGGCCATCATGCGACTATTCATGCAAATCAGCAAAGAACTCATCGACATCTGTATATACCTTGCTTACTTTACCTTGTCGTTTTTCTTTTTCAATCTTCTTCAGGAGCTTTTCAAGATGCGGAGTCATCTTTTCTGGCGGAGCAATAAATTCAACTCGCCTCTCTACGATGAACTTCATCAAGTATGCATTAATAAGCGTGGAAAGAGGGATGCCCATTTCTGCAGCAACTTCTTGTGCAGCTTCTTTGGTTGACTTGGCGACCCTGACGCTAATAACTGTTTGTTCTTCTGTAGGTTTTGGCTTCATACTACAAAGTATATACTTTGTAGTTTTTTTGTCAATGTGATCATTCGGGAACCTCTGCCAGTCGGCGATCAGGGACGAACCACATAACTGAAACAGCGACGTAAAGTGCATACGAAATGATGGGATTCACAAAAGCCAGCGGTACAGCACACACATAAAAGATAAGCGAAAGCCGCCCTTTATAGCTTTTTGATAAAGCATCCGAAATGGCGGTATCGGTGTTGGCTTTCTTTATAAACAACGTAAGAAGCGTGTAAGCCACAGCTGCCATGACCCCCACCACTCCATATGCAGCTGCGGGAGCGTGACTCATGTGGTGTTCACCCACCCACGCAGTCACAAACGGAATCAGACTCAACCAAAACAACAGATGGAGATTTGCCCACATGACGGATGCTGAAATTCGTTTCGTAGCGCGCAACAGGTGATGGTGATTATTCCAATAGATTCCAATGAATGCAAAACTCAGCACATATGCAAGAAGTGTTGGCGTGATGTGTTTAAGGTCAGAAAAATCTCCTCCATCGGGTGCGTGAATCTCCAGAACCATAATCGTAATAATCACAGCAATAACTGCGTCACTAAAAGCTTCAAGGCGGTTAGATTCAATTCCTTGTGTGGGGGCAGATTCAGTCATCGCAAAAGTATAGCTACCGCAAAACGCTCAACCCAACAACCTGCAAACAACAAACAACAAACAACAAAAGCCAGCGCTATCCCAAAATTTCGTCAGCAGCCTTCAAACCGCTCAAATATGCGCCATGCACAGTTCCCGGGTATTTCGTCGAAGTATGCTCACCCGCAAAGAAGATTTTATTATCGACACTGCTAGCCAGCGTTGAGTTGTCGCTAGCAAAAGCTCCATTTGTAGCATACGAATAACAACCAAAAGTATTTTCGTCATCATTCCACTTCGTGCGGATTATTTTTTTTATTGGTTTTCGGATATCTTTGAACATAACGTCGATCTGATGCGAAATATCTTTTTCAATTTCGCTGTCATGTAATCCTTCGCTGGATAATGAATATTCGCCAAAAGTAAACGTTGTCAATACAGGTATTTTATGAGTCAAATACATGTTTACGAAAAGGTTATATTTACCCTTAATTTCATTCGTAGCAACAAAGAATTCTGTGTCTTTGGGCCAGAAAGCTTCATCAAAGATCACAAATAATTTGTTTACGGTACCCATTTTTAGGCGCTCAATTGCACCGGATTTGTCTGCAGGCAACTCGGGTTTAAAAATAATGTTGTTTGATTTCAAAACACCTAAAGGAACACTGACCACACAATAATCACATTCGTATTTATTGTCTTTTGTATTCACAGAGATTGTATCGTCTGTATATCCGATCTCATGAACACGTTGATCAAAAATCACATCTAAATCTCGAGCCAGATTTTTTGGGATTTTTTCGTAGCCATTCAGCAAAAGTAAATCGTCGCCCTCAAATATTTCGTCTTCGTCAAAATACGATGTTGCAATATCTTTTATATCCCCACCATTATCAAATTCGATTTCGGAAGACAAAACATATAACCATAAAGGGTCTGTCAAACGTTGAGGATACTCTTTTTGCAAATATTGCCCGACGCCTACATTTTCTTTACCATTTTCTTTCATTTCGTCAAGCAACGCATAGTACTGCTTATAAAGGTCCGATATTTGTTTGTCGCTATAACGATTTGATTTTGAGTCGAACGCAGCTATCGAATCAAAATCAGTAACATGAGTTTTTATTTTTGCTTGGTCTGCCAGTTCAACTATTGGATTCAATTTATTACCGTGTATCCAAGCTGCACCTTCTTCAAAAACGTAATCATCAAATACCGTTGTTTTTATTCTTCCACCAACACGTTTCGTCGATTCGAGGACTTTTACATTTGCGCCTTGTAACATTAACTTTTTTGCGCACGCCAGCCCAGAAATACCCGCACCAATAATGATAATATTTTTGCCGGACAAACTTTTTTTCTCTCCGCTTGCTTTTTCTTTCGGCGATTTCTTATTTGTGGATGAGCTACTTGAACAACTGGCCAGAGTAGTTAATCCTGCAATACCCACAGCTGCATAAATAAGAGTCTTCACAAATTCTCGTCGTTGCATTAAAGCATGCTACAAGTTTGTATGGAACGGCGAGAATTTCTAGAATCGATTTTGTACCCTTCGTCATCCCGAGAGAGCTGACCGGAGGGAGTCCTGAGCTTGCGAAGGATCTCGAGGGATCTCCGCGCAGCGGACGTACGAGATTTTCCGCTGCGCGGAGATCCTTCGGGCTAAAGCCCTCTGGATGACAATCGAATAGAGCACAGGGAGCGACAAAGGAGCGACTGCGAGAACTACCCTGCTGCGCGGAGATCTCTCGCAAGCTCGGAATGACCAAACAAAACACGTGAGCGACAGAGGAACGATCCCAGAATTTCTGTGCTCCAACGGTTGGGTGTTCACGAATGAAAAGCAATCACAGGGAACGATCGGAGGAGTGACCGCGAGATGCATCCGGCTTTGCCGGTGCTTCGACGATAAATGCAGGGCAGGAGGGACTCGAACCCCCAACCGCCGGATTTGGAATCCGATGCGCTACCAATTGCGCCACTGCCCTCTGTTGTTTATCGTTGCACGGGCAAAGCCCGATACAACTCGCGGTCGCTCATCCTTCGCTCCCTGTGATTGTTATCGCAATGCTGGCAGAGCCAGACATTGCTCGCGGTCGCTCCTCCGTCGCTCCCTGTGATTGTTATCGCAATGCTGGCAGAGCCAGACATTGCTCGCGGTCGCTCCTCCGTCGCTCCCTGTGATGGTAGTTATCGTTGCGCCGGCAAAGCCCGATACAACTCGCGGTCGCTCCTCCGGAGCTCCCTGCGATGTTTGTTATCGCAATGCTGGCAGAGCCAGACATTGCTCGCGGTCGCTCATCCTTCGCTCCCTGTGATTGTTCTGCCGCATTAAGCAACATAACAAGTCATTCATCATAGCAAGATGCCCCGAGATCTAGCTGAAAGTTATAACACCTAGGGTGTCACACTTCGCCGTCTCGAGGCATCTATCGGGTGGGGATTCCCGTTACTGAGATAACAACGAATTGATACCTCGGTCTATTCCTCAGTTGAGGGTTCTTTTTCTGGTTCGCTCATCTTCACGTTCTTGTTCCTGCGACTCACCGCGCGGATGACCTGAACCAACACCAAACCAATAAGAAGGAAAGGCAAGATTGCAGTAAAGACAATGAGTATTCCACCGGTACTGCTCAATAAAGCATCAGCAGACGTTGTCCATGCTTTGCCCAACATTGACTTCTCTCCTGGCTCGTCAGCTTTCGTTCCTTTTTCTGTGAGCGTCACCGTCAGTGTCGATAGTGCAACTTGATTAGTAAGTAAATCTTTTTGACCCTGAAGAGAATCAATTTCGCTTCTTAGATTCAAGATTTGTTCTTCAATTGATACTGCTTCGGCTGGGGTTGCTTTTGCTAATCGCACATTCAATGCAGCTTCACGCTCACGCATGTTCTTTAATCGTGCATCGTAATCAATGGCATCATAGGAACGATCATATGATTCAATTGATTCTGCCGTGACAGACCCGAGCTTGCGCAATGACACTAACGTGTCGTCGAGTTGTGTAGCGGGAATACGCAGAGTAATTGTTGAGGTTCGTTTCGAGGAGTGGCTCGACTCAACGTAACCACCTTCGGGCATCAATGAATTGAGTTTGTTTTTTATTTTGTTGAGGGCATCCCGGGCAATAGTAATTTCCACCGTGCCAGATTTAATAATTGCAGTTCCCTTTGGATCACCAACCACGGGGTAGCCAAGGTCGGTAGGGCAAGGTGCTTTCACGCACCGAACAGTGGAAGATGTACCCTTAGATACGACGGAGCCGTCCGTTGCGTAATTCGGATCTACTGGAGAACTCGAATCCCTCTCGCTCGAGAGTCCGGACTCGCTGCTTCCACCGGAGGTTGTACCTTGAACACCATATGGTTTTCCACCCGAAGTTACCGATTTGTCATTGGAAAACTGTGCTTGTCCGACAACATATCCCGCAATTAGCAGGATGGCTAATGCCGAGGTGATGAATATCTTTTTCATGATGACTCCTTGTCATACCAATGCGGTTACGAACTAAGACGTCACGGAAAACTGAATAAGTTCCCTCGAAGGAGAAAAAACTAAGAAAAGTGGTAGCGGGGGCGGGACTCGAACCCGCGACCTCACGATTATGAGCCGTGCGCTCTCGCCAACTGAGCTACCCCGCCGCTACGAATAGATTAGCCGTGAGATTCCCAAAAGAATCGAACGACAATTATCTTTTTCGAAGAAATGTGACCAGAAAGCGCTGCCCGTCTGCGACTGGATCGACGAGCCAAAGGCGAGGAGCATTCGCAGGGCAGATGCTTTCTGTAACACAATTTCTGAGCCTCCTATCGGAATCGAACCGATGACCTCATCCTTACCAACGGCATGGATTCAGCCGCTCTACTGTAGAGCGGAAACTGGAGCCTCCTATCGGAATCGAACCGATGACCTCATCCTTACCATGGATGCGCTCTACCGACTGAGCCAAGGAGGCGGACAGAAAATGCTACTACGCTCCCGGTTGTAAATTGAAACGGGCTGCGCTTAAGCGACTCTGACTACCTGAGCAAAGCCAGTCCTCCAGGATTCGAAAATCGACCTGTATCAACTTGTTGAAAGATCAATGGCTGAACACCTAATTTTGTTCCAGACGCTTCCACGAATCGCGCAGCAGATTCGGGAACATATCCTCGTATTCTTGCGTCATACATAAAAAACGTAACGACCATCCTGCCATCCTCGTACGAATCAATTTCCATTATTGAATTCCCGTTTCGGGAAAAAGCAAGGACATTATCACTCACATTGTGAGTATTTTTTATATGAGAGGAAATCGCACCACCTGAAAATTCATGTGCAATGACATCAGCTTTGGGGTTGAGGGGGTCTTGGCGAACATTCGCAATGAGATTGGTGTGGTAGTCACTAGATAGGAATGTCGCAATTCCTCCCAAGCCATTACGTACAAGCTCATCAATAACACGTTGTCTCTGCTCGGGATAACCTGCCCATGAATCGGGCATGCCTTCCCGCCCAGCAGTGAAAGGTTCTGAGGTGAGGATGAGAAGACGAGTCACATTGTCTGATTTCGCATTCGCGAATTCATCAAATAGCCATTTGAACTGCGTCTCACCAAGCATGTCTGTTGGGGTACGAAACCTCCTCGTGTCAAGAATGAGGATGCGAGTGCCTTGTCCAAAATCTACGCGTCGATAAAAGCCATTGATCTCTGCTTCGTTCGCGCCAGGATAAACCATTCCGTAAGCGAGATGGCCGTCACGAACGAGCCGCTCATACTGACCGGCTCCACCATCAACGTTATTACGCGATTCATGATCACCTGGAGTGCCATAAAGGGGTATGTTTTGACGTATCCCTTTGAGATCCCTGTCCATGCATGCCAAGTATTTCATCAGAAACAACTCTTTAACATCTGCATAGGGACTTACATCTTTGCGTATTCGGTTCCGAGAAAAAAACGTTTGTTCCGAATCTGCATATATAGTATCTCCACCAAAAATAATCGCATCTGGATTTCTGCTTTGAGCAAATGGGTAAACGTCCCAGTATCCGTCAGTATACTTTTGACATGCAGCTAAATGAATGCGCACAAAATTTCTCGGTGCTAGAGGTTCTGGAAGTATGGGTCGCACGTGCGACGAATGTGTATTACCCCAAAAGGAGCGGTCGCTTAATTCATCTCCACACACTCGGTACGTATAATGACCCGGATCGAGTCCATTAAACTCGGCGCGCACACGAAAATCATCTGCATAATATCCAGTTACTGTCTTCGAAGAAATAGGTCCATCTTTTTCTGCTCCCTTTTTAAAAAGCGCAACTGTTCCTTGAACAGATGTGATCGAACCCCTCGGTGGACCCAAACGAGATACAACTTTAAGATCACCCCCTACCCACGTAGATGCAGCCCCTTGACTAACAGGATTCGGACCAAATCTCAACGCGTTGGCATCTCGCCCCGGGCGAGCCCAGGGTGCAGGCACTCCGTCACTGCGAAGAAAAGCTGGAGCCGCTAGTGCGGCAGCTCCATATACCCCAAGGCGCAATGCATCACGGCGCGTCATCCCCGGTTTATTTGCGCTTACCATAGCTGTCCACTTTATACCCTTACAGCATTTGAAACCATTCTTCTTGGTTATGCCCTCAAAAACGTATTACCGAGAAAGGCTTCCCGGTGTCAACTCTGCCAGGTAGCTCGCAAAGGTTTCGTATTCTCCAGTAAGAAGCAGGATCCCCAGAATGATAAGAAGCACGGCTGTAATCTTCTCGATCTTGTGCGAAAGGCGCGCAAGCTTGCCGATGAGTTGTGGGTAGGAAGCCAGCAGTAATGACACCACAAGAAACGGAACACCTATTCCCATTGCGTAGGCAAATAAATAAATGGTTCCCGTCAACACATGACCACTGGTTGCTGAAACCGAGAGAGCTGCGCCGAGTAACGGTCCAACGCACGGCGACCAAGCCGCACCAAATGCAACGCCAAGAATCACGGGACGAAAATTTTCGAGCTTGCCATCAAAATGAGGAACTGTTGGCAAGAGACGTTTTTCCCGACCAAAGATTGAGCGGAACATACCTAAGAGCACGAGCCCCATAATTACGAGAATAATCCCGCCAGCAATTTTAACAAACTCTTTTACATCATCAAGGGCAAAGCCAAATGCGCCCGCGACTGCACCCAAACTTGCGAACACCAGAGAAAACCCAAGAATAAAAAGCAGAGTGGGAATAACGGGGGTCTTAACCTTCTCCCCTTCAACTTTTTTGGGCACCTCGCCTGCAATCATTCCCAAATATGCAGGAACAAGAGGAACAACACAGGGTGCAAGAAAGCTCGCGATGCCTGCACCAAAGAGCGCGAATATATATGTAACCATTACTTATCCACCAAAGGTAAATGCGTATAAGGCAATGTTGGATGTTCTCGCTTTCAACACAAGAATGTGTTGTTGTATGTCATCTGATTGTATAACGTGGAGTAAATCAGATGAAGAGACAGTGAGAAAAGTATTTCCTGATGCGTCGACACTGAGATCTTTCCCACGCACCGATTCAGGAACCGGTTTCCCGTCCATGGTGACCTCTAGTTCACCTGTACGCAATTCGGAAAGTGGTTCGGCAACAATGTTTACTTCGGCGGCACTGTAATTGACAGTAAGTTTCGCTCCGGCTTCGACGAGAATAGATCTTTCTTCCTGCACATCAACTGATCCAAAAAGGGTCACTTGATCCTGTGACGGTTCCTGCTCTTGCGTCACAACTGATTTTCCATTGGGAGCATTCAATTGGCCGCGAACAGGGTTAATGTATATCTCTGGAGTAATTGGTTGAGTTATGTCTTGCGTTTTTTCTCCAGGAAGATTTGCGCGAGCTGCCGATTCTTTTATTCCCAATAGCTTTCGGATAACATCTTCGGTTTCGTCATATCGACCTTCCCCATAATGGTGGTATCGAATCCGACCTTTCTTATCGGCAATATATTTTGCTGGCCAGTATTGATTTTCAAAGTTAGACCAGTTGACCATATTGTCATCGAAAACAACTGGCCATGTCACACCATATTTCTTTGTTGCCTTTTCAATATTCTTATCCACTTTTTCAAAATCAAACTCGGGTGAATGGATTCCAATAAGTACGAGACCGTCATCTTCATACCGATCCCATAACGCACGAAGATAAGGAAAGGTGCGTTGACAATTGATACAAGAATACGTCCAGAAGTCGTACATGACAACTTTGCCCTTGAGATCTTCAGCGGAGTAACCATCGGTGTTCAACCAACCGAGTGATGCATCGAGCTCAGGTGCTTGTTCCCTTTCCACAGGTAAATTATTCACGTCTGCTTTTGGTTGAATATCGTTAGGGTCAACATTGCTAGCAAACAAGATCGCGCCGATACCAAGAATAACAACAAGAACCAGAACGATGAGAGGTTTTTGGTTCCCGGCTGCAAAGAGCTTTTTGGTCATAACATAACTTACGCGACGCGTCATGCAAGTGGATACTCAGATCTTTGCATCAGCAAAGGAAACAGAAAATCTCTTACACCAAATAACCACATGTGCATATTCGCTGACATTTACATCGCTCGGTATGCGGTAATTGGCATCTCCCTTATTAGCAACCAACTCACCCAAATCAACGAAATCCGATGGAGTCCCATTACTGGACAAACTTTTCGCAAGATAGACGCGAAGGTCCGGACCGTTGTCGGTGCTGAGATTTTCAAATCTCACGTATGTTTTACCATCATTATCTTGCGTGAGGAATACTTCACCTGTGGTTGTATGCTCACGAGAAACCCACGTGGACTTTGCTGGCAAAGTTGTGGTGGGTGTCGTTGATGTCTCTGAAGTTTGAAAAGTTGTGGTTGGCGCCACACGAGTAATGACTTTACCTTTTTGCTCTTCTTTTGCTGTTTTATTGATGAGGAGTGCCTGGGGTTCAAAGTAAACGAGAATAAAAATGACTACTACTGCCATTACAACGAGCGCCGATGCCCAGATGATTCGTTTTTTCTTCATGAGGTCACCTTAGCAAATTCACCTGGATAAATTGCCCCCACTACGAAGCAGGTATTGTGATTGTAAACAATGCATTTGTGGCACCGCGAACATTAAGAAATCTTCGCGTCACACCTCGAAAAGTAATCGGCTTTCCTGCACTCTTTAATGCCTTTGTGACCTGGAAGTTATTTGCAGAAGGTACCGCTTGTCGCAACATGGCAACGGCACCAGAAACATGCGCGGTAGCTTGAGAGGTGCCCGACATCGTTATTCCTCCAGCAGTTATGTTGTGTCCAGGTGCCCACACATCAAGGTCTCTGGATACGTTTGTAAAACATGTTGGTTGCTTTACGAGTGGAGCTCTATCAGTACAGGGAATGAGACGTTCACCATCTGCTGGATATGTCCAGTTAATATTCCAACTTTGATCATATGTTGCCCCTACGGCAACAACTCCGGGGAGACACGCTGGACTATTTAGTCTCGTGTTTTGAGCCTCATTTCCCGATGCAGCAACAGGAAGAATGTCGACTGCCACAAGCGATGCAATGACTGCATCGAGACCAGTATTCGTACATTCTCCAAAAGAAAAACTAATACCGGCGGTGTGGAAACTCATGTTCACAGCTACGACATTGACGCCTCTTGCTTTACGAGCGATGATTCGGGTGGTTGAACCCAAAATATCATTTAGATCATATCTGACTACATTGGCCCCTGGAGCAACGTCTTTGACGATGGCGGCTACATTGTTCCCATGGTTACCTGTATCATCAATCACTGCGACTTCTGTTCCTGCCCCGTTTCTTCCATCATTCAAAGAAGGTGCGGACTTAATCAATGTCATGCTTTGCGCATCAGCGGTTACTTCTAATACTGGGGGAAGAGAGACATATATATTGCTTCCTGATTCGAGGACGGCATTCAATTCGGCGGGTGAGTTAAGTTGAGCTTGAATTACGGGGACATACTTATAATCCCGAACAAGGTTTGTTGTTTTGAGTTTTGATTTAATTTTCTTCTTCGCGCTATCCACTGAATTCGCCCAATTATTTATTGCTTGCTTGGTCTGTACATCAGAAGTAAATGATTCTTGCAAGGGTGTCGCGACATCCAAAATGTTGATCCACACATCAGCAGGTTTTCCTGCTTGGAGGAGTTGCTTCACCGCTTGATCAACAGAGCCAGGCTCTGAAGCGAACACCTGTTGCGCATTAGTGGAAACGCCACAAAAAACGACAACAAGAAGCAATACAATCTTAAAAAAGCTGCGTTTCACAATCAACATTAAATTAAACCCAATCCAGCGCATATTAAGAGACAGTTCCACCAATTCCGTGCTTCATTCTAATAATAGTGAACGTCACCACGCCAGAAAGATTCCCTCACACCACAGATGGTGAACCTCAGCGTTGCAGTATTTGACAACTTATGTTGCTCTTATGCTGGTCAGAACTACCGATACTTAATTAATTCCCTCCCATCGAGTGAATCACATAACGTATGATGGTTTCTAAAGTTGAAATCATCATGAGCATGCACATCAGAACCACAGAAGAAGCCACACCCAGAAAAGCCTGGTTAATGTTGGGATTGGGTGTCGCATCCCAGGCTGTCGGAGTTGTTTTTGCAAGTACTCCAGCTTTTTTGATTCCCTTGTTGCATTCACAGCGAGGCATGAGCCTTGGAAATGCAGGCCTGCTTTCTTCGACACCGTTTGTAGGTATGATGCTCACCTTGGTGGCATGGGGAGCTGTAACCGACCGCTTTGGCGAAAAGTGGGTCATCTCTGCCGGTCTATTTCTGACATCGATTGCTGGTGTTGGCGCAATGGTCGCTCATAGCTACGTTGTTCTTGGAGTCTTTTTCTTGTTCGGCGGCATGGCTGCGGCAAGCACCAGTTCAGCGAGCGGCCGCATTGTTGTCGGTTGGTTTCCTAAACACCGTCGCGGCTTAGCAATGGGCATCCGGCAAATGGCCCATCCCTTGGGAGTGACAGCGGCCGCCATCATCATCCCGCCATTGGCAAGCCATCACGGAATCAGCGCAGCTCTTGTCGTCTCTGTGGTACTCAATGCATTACTTGGTCTGGTTTGCGCAATTGGCTTAGCGAATCCCAAAAGTCCGCCAAAAACAGAAATGCTTGCGACAAATCCTTATAAACAAAGTAACTTCTTGTGGCGCATCCACATTGTTTCAATCCTGCTTGTTGTACCACAGTTCACTGTCTCGACATTCGGTCTCGTTTGGCTGATCTCTCAATTACATTGGAGTCCTTTTGTGGCTGGGTTGATTATTGGCATCGCACAGTTCACTGGTGCGATAGGAAGAATAGGTGTTGGCATTATCAGCGATAAAGCGAACAGCCGAGTGCGTCCTCTTCGATGGGTAGCGATATCAGCGTGTGGGGTCATGTTACTGCTCGCGTTAATGGGAGCAATCGGTTGGGAGATAGCAGCAGCTGCGGCATTTGTGTTTGCGACAGTTGTGACTGTTGCCGATAACGGACTTGCCTTTACTGCCGTTGCGGAAGCCGCTGGACCGAGTTGGTCGGGCAAGTCATTGGGTGTGCAGAACACCGGCCAGTTCATCGCAGCATCTGTTGTTGGACCGGTGGTTGGCCTGCTTATCAGTGCTGTTGGTTACCCGTTGGCATTTGCTATCACGGCTGTGTGCCCTGCACTTGCCTTCCCTCTCGTGCCAAAACACGACGAAGAACACTTGCACCCAAATAATATCTGAGGCCAGTTCCTAGTTAAGTTCTTGCTTTATTATTTTGACGTACCGCAAAAACCCATACGATAAACGGAGCAATCGTAATAAGTAATAGACCCGTAATAACTAGAGCGATTTCCAGATTGGTAGCGTATCCGGATGTACCGGTTTCATCAGCAACGATGCCCCGTTCATATAAAGTTTGTGCGAGCGTACCTAGGACTATGAACCCCGCAATAACCATGCATGCGATAACGACCAGGTACTTATTTTTCACAACATGAATTATATCAACTGCAGACCACTCGTTCTCTGAGAACTCGTATATGGACCAATACTTCATCCACATGCAAGTGGAAGTTGTTAGCAGCAGAGCTGAGTCGCAATTCGAACGACTTATCGTAGATCTGGAGAGAGAATTGTTGGCTCGGTCATGCCAACGCAGCCACTATAAAATCGAATGGAAGAACGTGGTTGAGCATACAGGTCAGGAACTTGCCTCATTAATAATTTATACACAAATTAAAATTGTAAATCACAGAAAGTGAAATTTACTCTTTAATCGTAAGATTATAAGACTTTACAATAGTTCCTTCGGTAGCTGCCTTATCATGATTAATGGACCAGCTTGCTGACCCATCTCCACTCTGTTCTTCTTCAATGTACTTTTGGCCATCGACGATACCGAACTGCGTTTCAGCAAAAATTTCTTTGTATCTAGATTCGGAGAAGTTAGTATCGATTTCATATCCCCAGTAAAAATATCTGGTTTCTGTCGGTGTGACTCCTTGTGAATAGAAGTCAGCCCGCTCACGACTACTTGCATAAGGATCGATAAGCACCGTTTGATTTTTGTAAGCTGCAGATAACGCCCCAGCACTATCATATCGATCACGTGACGTTTTGGTAGGCTTTTTTAATGTAACGATGTAGTTATAAGTAGGTACGATATCTCTTTTATAAGGATTGTAAGGTAGATTGCGTGCTAGAACAACGTTGTAATAGGCCTTTAATTTACAGCCGTTAGTATCGTCTATTTTTATTCCAATGGTTCCTTGTAGGCCGTCACTGCTAACTTTCAATACTTTATTATCGTATTTTTCTTTATATGGTTGACACTGTTCTGATGTAAGGGCTGCCTTATTGTTATTGGTCCCTGCGCCTGAACCCGTAGTATAAGTATCGCTCTGGGTAAGCAGAATCAGCAGGATGCTAAATATCGTAATAATTACCAACACTATGATGGGCAACCCATTGAGCCATAAAGATTTATTGTTTTTATATGCGAGCCAATAATACACGAGCACAACAAGCCACACGATCATGAATAGCCACGCGATCGTAGTGGTTAGTGCTACAAGTACAAAGATGGTCGCCAGAACGACACAAGCAATCAAGGTATTTTTTGTTACGGATTTAGAAGCGACTGGCGTTTTCATTTCTGGTTTTTTCCTATTGTATCTTTCCCGATGAACATGTTGTCCTGCAGAGACATTGGACGATCTTTGTCGCTCTTATACACGGCAGTCATTTTGCCTGCACGCACAATGTTGAGCTTTATTAGAACATTCATAATTCCCATGGTCTTCTCTTGCCGGCTGTATCCACCAATTATCCTATTTTATTATCCGCCTCCCGGTCAACTATACGCAAAGACTGGGTGATCAGGATTTTTGGCTGACCGGGTAGGATTCGAACCTACGTAGCTATGCGTTCGACAGATTCAGCCAGTCTGCCGGGCAGACAAACACAAACGTGGTGGGCCGGGTAGGATTCGAACCTACGTAGCTATGCGTTCGACAGATTCAGCCAGTCTGCCGGGCAGACAAACACAAACGTGGTGGGCCGGGTAGGATTCGAACCTACGTAGCT
>CALMUU010000221.1 GCA_937872965.1 uncultured Actinomycetes bacterium | reverse complement strand
ATTACCATGATCGAAATGTACGTCTCTGAGATCTAAAAGTTTACCGGCAACTGCCTCACGCCAGGACTGAGAACGTTTTTCCACATCCTCGAGGTGTTGCGCACAAAAACGGAATCGCGCACTTTCTTCAGCAAAACGTTCGTCGGACCGTGGAGTTGCCAGCGGTGTAAGTACGCCGCCCCTGAAGGATAGATGACCTTCCATGAATCCCCATGCCACTCCACCTACTCGTCGAAAATGTGGATCCTGATAAGCGGCCAAAACTTGCGCAACTCTGTGAGCGATCTTTTCGGCTGGGTAGTCCACATAGCGCTGAATAAAAGCAACCATCTTGTCTGGGTCTCGCTCAGGAAAGCCTGGCGCATTTGAAGCTACATGAGCAACAAGTGACCGAAGAACAGTTTTATGATCAAAAGTAATTTGAAAATGTGGGCTCACCTGATCAAATACTTCTTCAGGATCTTCTAAAATACGAGGGCCATTATGACGAGCTAATCCAGGGCGTCGGTCATGGGTAGCTACCCATTGTTGAGCCCATTCTTCATCAACAGAACTCGTTCGAGGATTAGGACCCTCCTGTGTTCTAATGAAATCGAGAGCATCAGCTAGATCTGCATATATGATTACATTTTGTTGCGTTTCTAAAACAGTCATTATCAATCCTTTATTTTCTTGTACGTTTCGGCTCTCGTATTACGCTAGATATTGCCCCATTCCTTCGACCTCAGCTGGTTGAGTCACTGCACGTAATTTTCTGACGACTGCTAGGCTCGCCTGTACTGTCTCGGTATGACCATTTGAAGGAGTTCGCAGTACCTCAACAAGCAGTTCACGGTCAGTTAACTTTCCCGATTCAGGAATTTCGACACCCAGCAGATTCGGATTGCTGAGAACAAACTCGTCAGCTTCTTCACCTGTATTGAACAAGCCTGCATCGAGTACTTGCTGTCGGTTTGCATTTACGAGACCTTCACGAAGGATGGTGTTTGCTTCACTGGTCGGCAATGGATGTCGCTTTAATTCGGTAAGGAAGACATCTAATTCGACTTCATCGAGGATTACGCAATCCAGATCCTCCTTTTCTTCATGACTTGCTGCATGAAACTTCGAGAAGTTCTCACCAGATAAAGGCCCAATCTTTGCATACTGCTCGACGATTTTTTGGGCAAGAGCAACGCGGAGATCTTCATTCAGTGCAGGTGAACTAAGAAGCCATACGGCAAATGCACCGCGAGACGTAATGGCATATGGTCCACCACTGAGATGGTCCCACACATCGCTCACAAATTTTTCACGACCTAACTCATCATCAGTATAAAAAGCAAGAAGATCAGAGATGGATTCTTCTTGAGATCGAATTGATGATTTACTCTGACGACTCAGGTCGAAAATACGTGAGCACAGTTCACGCTGAAGTTGGCGATTCTCTCGAAAGCCAAGATTTTCTCGGCAATATTCAATAACAGCTCTTAGCTTTTCACTTGATATAGCTTCATCAGTTTGACTCTTGTACACAACTCCTGTCAGAAGTGCACCAGCTATAATTTGTTTAATTCCAGGATGCGGAATGATGGATTTAATTCCATCTACATACTGCTGGGGTGTCGCGAGGGAACATGCATCGAGATCCATCTCGATAATTCGTTCAAAGATGTTGAGGATTTCATTTTCCGGAAAAACAATTCGGTATCCATAGTCAAGCTCAAGTGCAACTTGCCACGGATCGATAAACTGCCTTCGACTTTGCAGGCCATACAACTCCGCCTGAAGTGCCGAAATTTTTCGGTCTTCTTCGTCTTGCACGAGAGGTTCATATTCGGTCTCACCTTTAATTCTCAGTTGTATTTTGTCGCGAACATACTCTGCAACAACGTTATAGGCTTGTACTTGTGTCTTCTGAGGGTTATTCCCGCTATCGCCGGTGATGTGGAGTAAAAGGGGTGTTCGTTCGTCCTGTGTGTTAGCCATGATTATTCCTCCTTGTGATCAGTCCGACTGATCGATACAGACAATTCCACCAGATATACCTATAAAGGGCAATTAAAACTACATATTGATCAAAATAAAGACTTGGTGTATTGTTTAATACATGATTACTGTTTCACAACGTGTAGAAGAGCTTGTTAACCAGTCCCCGTACCTTCGCGAGGCCATCACCGACAAGCTCATCAATCTCTCTTCCCTGGCCCGTAAGCTCAAACCGCAGATCGAAAAAGACCTCGTTAAGCCCATCACTGAAGGGTCCATTCTTATCGCTTTACAGCGCTATGCGTCCACGCTCAAGCCCTATTATCAGGTTAACCCTGCAGACTATCTTGCGAACCTTACATTGCGATCAGATCTCTTCGAACTCACGGTGAAGAACTCCCCTGAGCTTCTTTCCAAGCTTGCCAAGGTGTCTCAAGGCATCGAGAACCCACACGCATCTCTTCTTGTATTTACCCAGGGTATGTATGAAACAACTGTTATTACCAGTGTCGCACTTAAGCCAGAACTAGATAAAGCATTGGCTAAGGAAACGATAGTTCAGACTATTCCCGAGCTCATCGGTATTTCTCTTCAACGAACCCATGGACAAATTGAAACAACAGGTGTCCTTCAGTTCCCTCTTCGTATTTTGGCATGGGAAGGAATCTCAGTTATTGAGATAATTACAACGATGAATGAAATTATGGTTGTTGTGCGCGACTTCGAAGTTGATCGGGCCGTGAGCTCAATCCGCCATGCGCTTAAAACAGTTTCCGAAGATCGACACGCGTCATCCTGAGTGAAACGAAGAATCTCATTCAAAGACCACTAATAGCGAGTTGCGCAAGCATTGCTTCATCACGTTCTGCGTTTCTTGTCGTAGCTCGGGCGTACTATATCTTCATGATAACGATTGAAGAGGCGTGGTCCAACCTCGA
>CALMUU010000220.1 GCA_937872965.1 uncultured Actinomycetes bacterium | reverse complement strand
GCTTTTTCGTGTGCCTCTAAGCGTGCAGTGAGAAGATCAGCAGTCGCTTGATCATCAAGCTTGTCTGCTTTCTCAATTACTTCACGGGCATTGCGTGTGACGATTTCATGTCCATCGAGAAGTTGAGCAATCATTTCTGTTGCCTTGGGAATTTCTTCTGTTTCTTTGATATCGCTCATTGCTTGAAACTGTTTAAAAGTTGCAGGAACGAAGTCGCCGAGAGCACGAATGCGTTCGGCCAAAGTATCTATTGCAAGGGCGAGTTCTTGATATTGCGTTTCAAAGAGAACATGGAGCGATCCAAACATCGGGCCAGTTACATTCCAGTGAAAGTTGTGGGTCTTGAGATACAAGGTATACGTATCGGCAAGTACGCCTGCTAATCCGTCAGCGACCTGATCTCTATTTTTTTCTGATATTCCAGAATTGACTGTTTCAGCCGACATGCGATTTTCTCCTTATTTAATGCGTAGATATAAGATGGGTCTGGTGTGAGCGGGGGATGCTTGTTTTTAAAACAATACACCAGACCCATGGGGTTATTACTCGTTCAAGATATATGACATAACTGTTCTTAGCTGTGAAAAATCTCATGCTCATATCTATCTTCCGCGTTGGAGGGATTTACCGCGGATATACCGCGGTAAATCCCTCCAACGCGATGAATGACAGGTAATGCGAGCACAATTTTGCCGCGACTACCTAAGTACGCGTAGAATGTACCTCTTGTGCTGGCGTTGCTGAGCGCTGAGTTTCTAACAATTCTCGGAGCTAAGCCATCACATTGTCCGGACTCTGTAAGGGAGTCAAAGAAAAGCAAGCCTTCTGATGTTGAAGGATAAGGAGCCTCGTGCCAACCATTGAGCAACTCGTCCGTAAAGGGCGAAAAACCAAAACTACGAAATCTGTAGTTCCTGCTTTGAAAGGGTCGCCGCAACGTCGCGGTGTATGTACCCAAGTAAAAACTCTTACCCCTCGTAAACCTAACTCCGCTCTTCGAAAGATTGCACGTGTGCGTCTTTCTTCGGGCGTTGAAGTTACGGCGTATATTCCTGGAATCGGCCACAATCTCCAAGAGCACTCCATTGTGCTTGTTCGTGGTGGTCGAGTAAAAGATCTTCCCGGTGTACGTTACAAAGTTGTTCGAGGAACACTTGACGCTTCAGGTGTTACAGGCCGTCAACAGGCGCGAAGCCGTTACGGTGCGAAGAAGGAGAAGAAGTCCTAATGCCACGTAAAGGTCCAGCCCCCCGTCGCGAACTCCTCCCTGATCCGATTTATCACAGTGTCGTAGTTCAGCAACTTATTAACAAAATCCTTCTTGCCGGAAAGAAATCAATTGCATCAGCAATTGTTTATGACGCGCTCGAAATCATCAAGTCCAAAAAGACCGAAGGCGAAGAAGCCGGCGATCCCATCCCGACTCTGAAGAAGGCAATCGAAAATGTTCGCCCTGCACTCGAGGTTCGTTCTCGACGTGTTGGTGGTGCAACATACCAAGTTCCCGTTGAAGTAAAACCTCGTCGTGCAACGACTTTGGCAATCCGTTGGGTTGTGGAGCACTCGCGCAAGCGTCGTGAAAAGTCAATGGCAGAGCGTCTTGCACAAGAGATCATGGATGCAGCTAATGGTGTAGGAACATCAATAAAGAAGAGAGACGATTTACAAAAAATGGCTGAAGCCAATAAAGCTTTTGCCCATTTTCGTTGGTAGCGGTTTGTGCTTCATATTCCTCGCGGTTTCGCGCCGCTTTGCGGACGCGATGAGCCTAGGGTCTCATCGCTCGCTGCAAATGCTCGGAATATGAAACACTAAACCTGCGCAACGCTGCAAATGCGAGCTTCGCGCAACCATCAAGCAAAACGACTCCACCCTTGTCCGCCGGGCAAAAACTAAAATCGAATACCTAAGCAAAATCAAGTAGGGAAAAGGAAAAATGGCACGTCACCCACTGGCAAAAGTTCGTAACATCGGTATTATGGCGCACATCGATGCAGGTAAGACCACAACGACCGAACGTATCCTCTTTTACACTGGCCGCACATACAAGATCGGTGAAGTGCACGAAGGTGGCGCGGTTATGGACCACATGGTTCAAGAGCAAGAGCGTGGTATCACTATTACTTCTGCTGCAACGACCTGTATGTGGAACGACTATATGGTTCAGATCATCGATACACCTGGTCACGTGGACTTTACTGTTGAAGTGGAACGTTCACTTCGTGTTCTCGATGGTGCAGTTGCAGTTTTCGATGGTGTTGCCGGTGTGGAACCTCAATCAGAAACGGTGTGGCGTCAAGCAGACAAGTACTCCGTTCCTCGTATGTGTTTCATCAACAAGATGGACCGAACCGGTGCAGACTTTTTCATGTGCCTCGGCATGATCAAAGACCGCCTCGGTGCGAACACCGCTGTTCTTCATCTACCTATTGGTTCTGAAACTATTTTCGAAGGCATTGTTGACCTTATGCAAATGAAGGAAATCAAATGGGCACTTGATGATAAAACTGAAGGTGCAGAGTTTGAAGTGTGCGAGATTCGTCCGGAGCTCAAAGCGCAAGCTGAAGAATACCGCCACGCACTACTTGAAACAGTTGCACATGCAGATGACGAAATGATGGAAATGTACTTGGATGACAAGGAAATTCCTCTCGATATCCTCAAGCGTGCAATCCGCAAAGGAACAATCGCAAATGAATTCGTTCCCATTCTTTGCGGATCTGCATTCAAGAACAAGGGCGTTCAACCCATGCTCGATGCCGTTGTCGACTTTCTTCCTTCACCACTCGACATCCCTCCCACCCATGGCCACAAGCTCGATGGCGAAACAGATGACTATCGTAAGGCATCTGATGATGAACCGTTTTCTGCTCTTGCCTTTAAAATCGTGGGCGACCCATATGGCAAGTTGACATATTTCCGAATTTATTCGGGAAAGATTGAAAAGGGTCAAGAACTCTATAACTCGACACGCGATAAGAAGGAGCGAATTGGTCGTCTCCTTCGTATGCACGCAAACGAGCGCGAAGACATTGATATTGCATATGCAGGTGACATCGTTGCTGGTCTTGGCTTCAAACAAACAACAACTGGCGACACGCTCTGTGATAAAGCTCATGCGATCGTTCTCGAGAAAATGGTTTTCCCTGAACCTGTTATTTCTGTTGCGATCGAACCAAAGACAAAAGACGATCAAGACAAGCTCGCCAAAGCTCTCGGTTCTCTTTCCGAAGAAGATCCCACCTTCCGCGTTCATACAGATGAAGAAACCGGCCAAACAATTATGGCAGGCATGGGCGAACTTCACTTGGAAGTTCTCGTTGATCGTATGAAGCGCGAATTCAACGTGGATGCAAATGTGGGTAAGCCTCAAGTTGCATATCGCGAAACAATCTCGCAGCTTGTTGAGAAAGTTCAGTACAAGCATGTGAAGCAGTCGGGTGGTTCTGGACAATACGCTGATGTGGTGATGTCTCTTGAGCCAAGCGGCGCTGGTGGCGGATTTGAATTCGTCAACAAGATTACAGGTGGTGCTATTCCTCGTGAATACATTCCTGCAGTTGAAAAGGGTGTGCGCGATGCAATGGAAACCGGTGTTCTTGCTGGGTACCCTGTTGTTGATGTCAAAGTAACTCTGACGTACGGTTCCTATCACGACGTAGACTCTTCGGAAATGGCTTTCCGTATTGCTGGTTTGATGGGATTCAAAGAAGCTGCACGTAAAGCAAAGCCCGTATTACTCGAACCGATTATGGCTGTTGAAGTGACAACTCCTGAGGATTACATGGGTGATGTAATTGGCGACTTGAACTCACGCCGTGGACAAGTTCAAGGTATGGAACAACGAGGAAACTCGCAAGTCATTACTGCACACGTTCCTCTTGCAACCATGTTTGGTTACGTGAACGAGTTGCGTTCTAAGACGCAAGGTCGTGCGGCATATTCGATGCAATTCCATAACTACGAGCAGGTTCCTTTTGCGATTGCAGAAGAAATCGTCGCAAAAGTTAAGGGCGAATAAATAAAGTGGGCCAGGCCTCCTGTCGCGTTAAGTAGTCGCGGGCCTGGCCTCCAAATACTCTAAGTAGCTTTGATGTCCAAGGATGTCGAACATTTCCGCTTGATGAAGCCACGGGATTGTTGACTTATTGACATATGCGTTCAAGCTTGAATACGCGTAATCCATGTAGTTGATCGGGGCGAACCCCACTCGTTAATTCTGCCAGTAAGGGAACGGATTATCTCGTCTAAGTTGTTTGTTGGTTATTATTTTTTTGGTCGTTTTGTGTTAAGTGATCGAATTGTATCTTCGTATTTCTGTCGATATTTCCTTTACTTCCGATTTCTTCAGCTCCCTGAATTATGTAGTAGGTAGGATAGTTTTTCCATAATTTTTTTAGTGTGTCAAGTGTGTGGGGTGGTTTGTCGAGTATAGTTCCGGTGTTGACTTTTTGAAAGGGTTGCTGTGAAGAGAAATTTGTTTTTTACTTTTGTGCTTCTTGTTGCGTTGATGAGTTCTTATGTTCTTCCTGCGCATGCTGATAGTGTTCCTGATGTTGTTGTGAAGTTGTCTGTTGTGTCTGATGGTACTCCTTCTTTTGATGTGGGTGCGCCTGATCCGGATCAGCCGGGTGGTGCTGGTCTTGATGCTGGTGCGAATAATGGTATTGTCAAAACTCAAGATTCTTCTGTTATTAATGTTGATTGGGCGACTGGTGATATTGCTGTAACGGGTGCTGTTCTTAGTGTTGTTGCTCCGGCTGGTATGTCTTTTGTTCCTTCTACTTCTGTTCCTGGGTCTTGTCTTAATGGTTCTACTTATGATTCGGCTGCGTTGTCATGTATTTTGGGTGATGTGTCTGGTGGTGCGAGTGGTTCGTTTCCTTTGACTCTTATGATGGGTTCTGTTGCCAATGCATCGGCACATGACATTACTGCTACTATTGCGTCGAACGAGGCGCCTTTGGCAACTTCGAATGTTGTTACTCTTGTTGCTTCTTCTGCTCCTAAAGTGGATCTAAAAATAAATTACAGTACTGACGTGCCGGTGATTAAAGATTTTGTGAATCCTGGAACTCTTGAATCGGGACGTATCTTGTTGTTTCCTGTCACTATGGAAGTTCCTGGTGATGGTAAGGGGTCTGAACCGTTGAATCCTACAGAGCCTCTTGATTTTCGTATAGATATTTCGGCTTTGCCGTCGTCAGCTGAGATGGTTCCTGGCTCGTGGGTATTTCCTGGTGCGTATTCTTCTACTCAGCGTTGTGGTGCGAATAACTCACCGAGCTCGAATGTTCCTTTCGGGAAGATTGGTGTTGCTACTTCGGCTACTGCTAGTAATTCAGTTGTTGATTCTGGAAGTTGGACGTGTAGTTATAACGGTGGGTTAGATGCTATTGATGTGCAGGTTACTGGTGCAGATCTTGCTCCTGGGTCTTTTCCTTCGTATGGATCGTCACCTTTCGCGTCTTTTGGTTCGCGGAGGATCATTCTTTCAGGGGTTGTTCCTGTCTTTATTAACGACACGGAGCTTTTTGCTATCGCGGGCGGTTTTTTTCCGTCGTTTGGTTTTCTTCCTAATGTTGTAGCTTCGTGGATTAATGATCCTAATGGTGTTTCTGGAGTTGCGAATACTTCAGAAAATCCAGCAAATAATACGAATGGGGCGAGAGTCGATTACACTTTTGACGGTATTGCGAATACTCGTTATATGAATACTCCTAATATTCTTGTAGGCGATAACGGGGGTGGGCTTTTCCGTTATCTCAATACTCCGACGTCGTTTCCGTCTCTTCCGGGACATAAGCCTTATGTTCCGACACAAACACAAGACTATAATAAGGGTGATGGGACGGTTTCCTCTGGCCAGAAATTCCAGATAAGTGTTGAACTGGGGGGATCAAACTCGCCTCCGCAGCGTCTGGGGGCGTGTGTCCAGCTTTCTCCTGGCCAATCGTTGGCTCCGCAGGCCGATACTAAGGTGATCGACTTTAATGCTGTAGGGAATCTGGAGTCTTTTATTACGGGTGCTGTTCCGCCTATTACTTATGAATCTAATGGTGGAGAAATTGTTTTATCAGCTTCCTTTGTTTTGACTTCGGGCGGTGCCATTATAGAGACGCCGCTTTCTTCGAGTGATTATGTTGTTGAGTACTCTACTGATCCGCATAGCAACTTGGATGTGGAGGCGGATTGTTCAGATCTTGCAAAGACGTGGTCGTCAACTCCTCCCGCTGCTCTTAGTGATGTGACTCAGGTACGTATAATCATGTTGCGAGATACCCAACAAGGAGAACAAATCACTTTTGGTATCGGGATGGTTGCTTTGCCTGGTGTTGTGGGAACAAAGATTTTCCATACGTTGTCTGCTTCTTCATGGGCGGCTGGTACGCCTTTTGTAGGGTCTAATCCATGGACTTATAAATTGGGGACTGATTATACTGTTGGTGCTTATTGTACTCTTCCTGGTAATCCTCCTGATCCTGGTCAGCATAATGATTGTCTTACACTTGGTGGTCCTACTCTTGAGCTCAATAAGAGTGTTGTGGGTGCTAATAGGAACCTTAAACCCTATGATGTTGTCCAATTTGAAGTTACGGGTTATGTAGTTGGTCCGATTCCTGGCACTGCAGAGAACGTTGTTATTGATGATGTTTTGCCTGCTGGTTTGGAGTTCACTGGGGTTTCGAGTATTTCTCCCACGACGGGTGGGGCTAATGGTGATAGCACAGCTTCGTGGGATTTTGGTCAGGTAGCTAATGGTTCGGTGTTGAGTATTACTTACGACGTTCGTATACTTCCTGGTTTTAGTGCTTTTGAAAATTTCCAAAATACTGCCACTATTAATGGAGATTATGATGATGGTGGAGGCCTTGTTGCTTTAGATACGCAATCTATTCAAGCTAACGTGCAGGCGTCGGGCCCATTTTCTGAGGTTCAAACGTTGAAGACGACTTCCGATCCGCTGATTGTGCAGAATGGTGATTTGTTGTTCAATTTGAGTTATGAGAACACGGGTACTGCTGCTCTTGGTTCTCTTGATATAATTGATATTATCCCTTATGTTGGTGATGGTCGCACACCGCCTTCCGCTTTTAGTGGTACGACGTCTTTGGCGAGCGTAACCTCTAGTGGTGCTGAGGATATTTTTTATACGGTTGCGGATCCTTCAACGATTGTGGTTGATGGTGATGATCCTTCGAATGCTATTCCTGGTGGTTCTACTATATGGTGTGAACCCGTTAATGTGACCGCGGCTCCTGATTTTGGTTCTGCGGGGTGTCCAAGCGTGATTGGTGATTCTACCGCGTTTCGGCTTGTGCGTTCTGCTCCTTTTAATGTTGGTGATCTTTTTGATGCTGACGTGGTGATTAACACGAGTGGGAATACTCCTGGAGATATTTATACCAATGATTTTGCGGTGCGTGCTGGCGGTTTAGCGTTGCCTGCGTTATCTAACGATGTTTCTGTTGAGGTTGAGGGTGGAGATTTAGCTATTGCTAAAACTGTTCGAAACTCGCCGGTACGTCTTGGTGATAACGCTGTTTTCGATATCGCTATCACGAATAATGGCACAATTGCTGCTGATAATGTGGTTGTTAGGGATGTTTTGCCTCAAGGACTGGAATTTGTTTCTGCTACTAGTGGTGGAACAAATTCGGGGGGCACGGTTACGTGGACTATCCCATCGATTGCTGTTGGAGAGACTGTGATCGTTACTGTTACAGCTAAAACAACTGCTGTTAGTCCTGGGATTACGAATGTTGCTTCTGTGATAAGTTCTTCTACGCCTCTAAAACAGACATTGCTTGTTCCTATTAGTGATGACGCCGTTGTTGAGGTACTTGCATTGAGTTCATCGCTTCCCATAACCGGAGCTAACGTGTTCTTTATCGTGATATTCGCAGTTATACTCATTGGTGCTGGATTGTTTCTTAAGAAATCGTCTCCAAGGAAACAACTTGTAGGTAAGTAACACGTGTACATTCGCGATATGCGATCATGTGAATCCATCAGATAAATGCTCTTTGAGAGGATCACTCTCAAAGAGCACCCTGATGGAGCTATTCCACGGTATGGACCACACGTTCTCAACAACGATTTAACCTACCAACACACAACACACCACCAATAATTCATCTCAATTAACTTACTAAACGTTCATTTACCAAAAACCACACTTGAACTCAAATAGAAAGGAAAATCATCCCTAATTAATGTCTCTGAGCCCGAAAAATGTATACAAGAAAACTAACTTGAACTAACTGAGCAAAGCTAGAAAACCGGGAGATGTTCGGAATATCTGTAAACTCATAGATTGTGGTATTTGATGCATTCTTCCAACTTATTTTTATTAAGATTGATAGCAATTTGTCGATAAGCATATAATTCTTTGGTTGAAGTAAAAAACTGTGACGCAATCGTCAGAGAAATATAGGAGACCCATGACCAGTCAAGACCGAGCAGACGGTGATGGTATAAACAAAAGTGCGCGTCGACGTTTTATTGTTACAACTATTCTTCTTATTATCATTATCATTTTGTTGTTGTGGTTATATTGTTTTTTCAAACGTGAAGCAAGAAACATTCGTAAGTCTGTTGATGCTGAACGAAGTGTGAAGCTAAAGAATGGCAGTGTAAGACTGAGGCATATAAGCCCAGAAGTATTAAATAAACTTAATAAAAACAATGCGAAAGCGTCTGAAAAAATAGCTTCTAAACTTATTGAGACAGCATTAGCATCGTTCATAGCACCGGACATAGATCCAGTTTTTGTAACTGGTGGAACTTCTAGCGTAACGGTGATCAATCCGAACTCGGTAGCACTGGGTACGAACACGACAGGTAATTATGTTGCTACTATTCTTGGCGGGACAGGGATCACGATTTCTGGTTCGGGTTCAGAAAACGCGAATGCGACTATCACATTGGCTGATACTGCAGTGACACCGGGAGCGTATGCTGGAGCGGATAACGCGGACGGTTCTCTTTCACTTCCAACGTTTTCTGTCGACGCGCAAGGAAGGCTGACAGCTGCTGGGTTATCTAATGTCACTGTTACCGGGATCGCCAACTCACAACTTGCGAATTCTACGATTGGTTTAGCTACAGGATCTGCGGGTACAGATGTGAACGTGTCGGGATCTCCGGTGTCTCTTGGTGGAACCTTAACCTTGAATATTCCAGACGCGTCTGCAACAGCACGAGGACTTATTACTACGGGTGCACAGACCCTGGCGGGGGATAAAACGTTGACGGGTGATGTAACGCTTAGTGCTTTTCCTAGTACTCGTGACGATACGGGTACTTTTTCTCCTGTTAATTTTCTTTATACTGATGCTAGTGGCAATGTTCTTTCTGCTCCGGCTGGTTCGTTGCCGGTTACGAATGCGATTACGTTGGATCAGGCTACTGGACTTACCTCTACTGTCAATGGTGTGAGTTCTCTTCAGGCTATCCCGTCTGGTGCGCTGACACAGTTGTTAGGATTTAATGCTTTAGGTGAAGCTGAGTACCAATCTCTATCGGCTCTTGTTTGTGATCCAACAGGAAGTTTTGCTTGTAACAATGGTAATACTTTGGGTGCGGCACTTACTCTTGGTACGAATGATGCCAATGTTCTTACGTTTGAGACGAATGGTGTTGAGCGTGCCCGGATAGACGCTGCAGGAAATGTTGGTCTAGGTGTTGTTCCTTCGGGAACATATGAGTTAGAACAGCGTGGCCAGTTATTACTTGAGTTTGATGTCCCAGCTTCAACGCGAAGGCAAATAATTGTTTCTGGATCTGATGTGTTGGCGCCGTTAGGTCTTGGTCCTGGCCCTGAGGGGACAGGGGTGCTTTCACAAGACACAGCATCACCATCGGTAGTATCTTTCATTTATTCGTCTATAGCGTCGGGGCAAACTTCTGTTGGGTATCGTAACCTGGCTACAGGTGAGGGTTCTCTAGGCCTATATGGTTTAGGCGGATTTTTGCAAGCCAATCAAGATGCTGCAGGTAATTTCGATTCCATTACTGGTAGTGGTTCCACTCTTGTCTTTAAGGGGAGCACACCTTTACAAGAAACACAACTTACTCTCGATGACTCATCCTTGCAGGTAAGTCTGGTTAATGGTGCGAAGACGTTTGGTCTTGATGGCACAACTTTAAGCTGGGATGGTGAAGCGACGCTTAGTGCTTTTCCTAGTACTCGTGACGATACGGGTACTTTTTCTCCTGTTA
>CALMUU010000219.1 GCA_937872965.1 uncultured Actinomycetes bacterium | reverse complement strand
TAAAGTTCGCCACAACTTCAAATCGCGCAGCTGTAATTCCTTCTACATGAACGCGTGCATGCGCACCTAGATAATCGACTGCTGTCACATCCAAACACATCACGACATCGCAATCAGATTTAAGAAATGCCACCGCGCGCTTATATGTATCAGTATCCATATAAAAAACATCTTGACCATGAGAATCGCGATATATCACGTTATTAAATTGCGAGGAAATCAGTGTTGCTAGTGAGTTCATGTGGGAACCTTACGCACTGTTGGATTTGGGAGCAGTTTGCCTCCACCTGTTTGGCCATCGAGTTGAGGCGCGGTAATGCCTAACCCTTTTCCATCGCGACGTTTCATAATGTCACCCGAAGAAACCGCATCATGCAGAGTAAGGATTCCATGCATCAATGTCTCAGGCCCCGGTGGACATCCAGGAACATAGACATCGACAGGAACAATTTGGTCGACACCTTGGACGATTGCATAATTATTAAACATTCCACCCGAACTTGCACACACACCCATTGATATCACCCATTTTGGTTCCGCCATCTGGTCGTATACCTGCCGAAGAACCGGTGCCATTTTTTGGCTCACGCGGCCCGCAACAATCATGAGATCGGCTTGGCGTGGAGACGCGCGGAAAACTTCCATTCCAAAACGCGCAAGATCGTAGTGCGCAGCGCCCGTAGCCATCATTTCGATTGCGCAACAAGCAAGACCAAACGAAGCTGGCCACATCGAGTTTTTACGAGCCCACTGAACCATGTCCTCGAGGCGGCCCGTTAAAAAATTGTGTGAGACTGATTCAAGACCCATTTCAATTGCCTTCTTTATCGGAGTCTTGTGCTGGTGTTGAGTCGCCGGCAGCGTACGTGACTTCCCCTGCTTGAGCTGGGGAAGTCAATGCGCCGCTTGCCGACACCTCATCACCAGACAGCTCCACGTTCTTTTGCATTGAGGAGTCTTGAATCAAGCTCGACGAATTTTCGGTCCGCCTCTCAATCAAAGAAGTGGACGCTGCAGATGCTGTGAACCCCTGAGATCTCGTAATTGGAGTTAAGAGTGAAGAAACCTTTGCTGTTAGTGGACCGAAATTCAAAGCACCACTAGCGAGAAGATAGGCGAAGGGCACGAGAAGAATGAGAAGAAAGATTCCCATAACGGCAAGGCCGGCCGAACCAAGACCAGCGATCTCGACACCATTAACTTCACGTTTAATAAACACGGTCGAGAAGGGATAGAGAAAGATGATTTCTACATCAACAATAATAAACGCAATTGCCAAGATGTAGAACTTCACGCCGAAGCGTTGTTGCTCGTCATTTTCTGGAATGATTCCACATTCATACGAAGCAGTCTTTGCCATCGTGCGGCGCTTAGGGGCAAGCAATGTTGATGCAAAAAATGATCCAGCCAAAAAGAGTAAAGCAATCCCTAAGAAGATCACAATGGGCAAATAGGAACGGATCATGTAATGGTTTAGCCTTAGTTTGTCGTATCCGTGTTGTCAGAATCATTTTTGGGGTTGCGTTCTTTGTTTTTCTTAATGCGATCCATCGTAAACATTGCGATCAAACATCCTGCAACCACAAGAAAGAGGACAACAAATGCGAAACCGCCACCGCCAGGTTGGGTTCCACCACCCTGTTCCCCTGAAGCATCAACAATGACACCACCACGATCGTCTCCGCAAGACGTAACAACAAGTACTAGAGATGCGAGTATACAACTTAACCGAAGGTAACGGTAGGAAAGATTACGAGAAAGCTTTTTCATTACGCATCCGCCAATTCGTCTTCACTCTTAGATTCATCCAAAGCTTCGCTGTCTTGCGACTCTGTTTCTTTTTTCGCTCTCTCGTCTCGTTCTCTCCAGTGAAGAGCCATCAAGAACATGCCCAAAAGTACGGCTGATCCAAGAAACAAAAACAAAGGGGGTTGACGTAGTGAACCGAGATCTTTTTCCAAAATCAAGAACTTGTGGTTCTCCTCTGCACCTTCAGACAAATCACATGTAGAACGAAATGCTGTTTCGGATTTTTCTTTATCGAGTTGGCAGTATTCTGCGGCTGCATATTGCGGTGTGTGTGTAATTTCAAAATGAAGAGGATTGGGTTGCGACCCTCCCACTTCGTAGATGTTCGTAACAATCACATCTGCTCCGGGTAGATCTTCAGCAATCGCCTCTGGTTGCTCAACCTCTGCACCTTCAGCGGGCACCGCCAAGAATGTATCAGCAGCTGCTTTCACGTTTGCATATTCAGTAGACGTTAATTTGATACCCTTGGTTTCAATTGTTTTAACTTCTTTTATTTCCGATTTTTTCAGTTCTTCAACAATGCCGACAGCTTTCCATTGAACTTGGCGTCCTTTAAAAACATTAAGAGGAGTTGCGGTCGTAACCCACAGAACAGCCAAGATCATGATGAAACCTGTTGCAATGGATCCAACAACTAAAAAGCCCAGACGAGAACCAACGTTGGTGGCAAGCAAAAGATACGTCGAACCAAAAAACATGCCGATAGCAGAAAGTACAACTAACCAGCCCAGACTTAATGGGTACCATGTTGTCTTTTCGACTACTTCACTAGCGAGCATCCACATCAGTCTTTGCCTTCCCTATCTGTTGACGCACCCGTCGAACCTTCATCTGTATCCGTAAGGAGACCAGAACCGAGATTACGCACACCCAATGAATTATTACCTACACCGCTAAGATTTTGACGTTCGTATCTAACAATGGCATTGATTTGATCATCGTCGAGTAACCGGCCGGCTGGAGTATTGAATCCAGGCATTCGACCCGAACCAATTCCTCTTGCACCATAAGACGCTTGGAAGATGGAACCATTGGCAATGAAGTTAAATTGGTCTGTCTCATTAATAAACTGGCGAAGAACCCCGCCTGAACTCAAGTTTGGCCCAAAGGCACCTGTTCCCTGCGGAGCAGCAAGGGGGATTCGTGCATTGCTTGGCGTGAAATACGACCATCCTTTAGTATGACAACGCGCACAGTTTGATTCAAAAAGTAGCTGTCCATCGGATTCACCCTGCAGTTGAACCAGACGAGCTTGTGCATTGGCTAAACCTTCTGGGGCAAAAACAGTGACTGTCGCTTTCGCCGTTGCAAGCACATCACGCGTTTCAATGAGGTTCTGTGCAATATTTTTTACACGTTGCACTTCAACGAGTTGATCATCCGCTTTACTCGATGCTTTTTTATTACTCTTTAGTTTCGCTTCTTCGATAACTTTTTCAATTTTGATTTCCGTTTGGTCTTTCTCAAGCTTGTCTAAATAATCCTGAGGGTTGCCAAAGGCGGAAAGAGCAGATTCAGCGTTGTATGCAGCCATCGCTTTGTCATAATCACTTTGAGCACTTGCAAGTGCAGCAGGCGCTCCTTCGTTTACAAGTTTCTGCGCAGTTTCAACTGCAGATTGCGCTTTTGCGATGGCGACTTCGCGAATAAATTGAGTTTCTGTTTTTGCTTCAATCGCTTTTAGTGCAGCTTGTTCACCTTCGAACGCATTTTGGGCAGCGATGACTTCTTCGTTCTTATCTACTTCGGCGGGATCAGTACCACCTTCAAGAGCCTTTTCTTTTGCAGCAGTGAGTGCAGTTTTGGCCGTTGCAATTTTCTTCTTTTGTTTGATGATTTCACCGGATCGGAGTGGTTGTGCTGCTTCATCCGCAGGTAATTGAATCGAAGCAATGAAATTCACAAGGTCATCAATAGCTTGTTCATTCTTTGGTCCACCACCCGCGACTCCCCACGCTGGCATAGGAGTACCTGGACGGCCATAGGTGAGAATGTCATATACCTGACTTCGACAATCTGGCGTTGCTCGCTGTTCCGATAGACGACACGATGAAGTGAACGGTTTTCCAGCTTCTGTTTTTCGAATGGGGTACTTATACATCACAGTATTAAGCGCTGGGGCTTCCCACGGAACAGAAACTGTGATGCAATCTGGGTTTGTATATTTTTTATCATCAGCGCATGCGGCATCCGTCTCAGGATCTTTCAATGACTTTAATGTATAGTTTGCAGTACCACCGTTTGCGTAACGACCAGTTTCAGGGTCGTACCCACCATGACAGTTCGCACATTGGAGAGATTCAACATTGTTGTATCCCAACATTGACTCATTTGCAAACAAAACCTGTCCGCGACGCACGCTGCGTGTTTCAAAAGATGTTGACATCTTTGCCTGACGCGTAGGTTCCCATACATAATAAAGAGCAATAGAAATAGCAACTACAGCAACAGCAATAAGGCCAACAGAAAGCGTACGTTCAAGTTTCTTTGTTTCGAGTACATCATCCTCATAAAAGGCAGTGGTGTTTTGCGCCTTTTTTTCACCGCGTTTTTTCGTCGCCACACTAAACGCGATTCCTAACGCGATAAAGAGTGTAATAATGGCACCAAAAAGCAGAAGAGATTTAATAGATACGGGATGATCAAAGCGATCACGAAATGCATTTCCTGCAAGAAGAGGATTCATAAGAGCTAAACGCATACGGGTCCTTCCGCTCCTTGACGAGTTGTGTTCGTTCCAATTGGCGGACCTGACACAACTTCTGAAAGATTCGTATTAATAACCAATTTGCCATCAACAACATCAAAAGAAAATCTATCCATACCGCGTGGAGCGGGCCCACCAGTTTTTTCGCCCACTCTGTTGTACTTCGAGCCATGACATGGGCATTCAAACCATTGTGATGTTTCACACCAGGGGACACGGCACCCAAGATGTGGGCACTTTTGGTATAGAGCAACAACGCCCTCTTTCACCATCCCATCAATAATTTTTTGGCTTTCGGTATATGCTGGCGTTTTTTCTGCAGACTCAATTGCGGCAGCATTGTCATTAGGGTACTGCACGATATATGCACGAGCTTCAGGAATATAGAAAGGTTTTTTCTGACTTGTGATCTGAGCGATAATGTCAGTCAACGGAGTCGTTACGTTAACAATTCCACCGAATCCACCTTTACCGGAAGGGATCAAGAAAGCTAGCAAGCTCGAAAGGAACGGCAACCCAAAACCAAGACCGAGAAGTGCGTAAATCGATCGGTTCATAAACTTACGTCGGGAGATGCCAATGGCTTCTTCGTCAACTTGTTCGCGCGTAACAACACGTGCAGATAAAGCGGATTGTTCAACAGCGTCACGATCGACACCATCCGGCAATTCAGCAAGTTCATTCTCTGCAGATTCATTTACATCCATGGCACCAGCACGTGCAGCATTCCTCCCTAAAAGGAGGACACTGGCAGCAGCACAAAGCAAAACTGCAGCAAGTGCAAAAACGATGATTGTTGACTGACTCACTTCTTATTTCCTCTTGTAAGTTTTTTTTGTGTGTTTACCACTGCTTGCCTCGGTGTTTTTGCGAGCTAACGCTCGCGCTGTTGGTTTTCGTTTCAAGTTCCATTGCAGTTCGAACCTCTGTTTATGGTCTATTTCGAGCTAAAGCTCGAAATAGACGCCGTCCTTCATCGGGAAGACAAAGTTGAAACCTTGTCCTCGGAAGAATGAACCAATGATGACCAGTACTGCCCAAAAGATAAGAAAGATTGTCATCATTGCAATGGCATACTTTCTTCTCTCGGGATTGTTTG
>CALMUU010000218.1 GCA_937872965.1 uncultured Actinomycetes bacterium | reverse complement strand
TGGCACAAACTCGTTGCTGACTGACAACAAAAGAGTTCGCATAAAGTTATGAATTTCTGGCGAGTCACCAATCAACGGGAAATATTCAATATCAATTGTCACAGATTGATATTAGCTTATTTAACCTCGTAATCATCTTGAAGGTTGAGTCGGCTTAAGGCACCCATTCCAGAAAGCCACTCCTCAAAACGGTTCCAACTAGAAATGTTGGGTTGTACCAACTTTGGTATCTTTAAATCTCCAATGAGGTACTGCTACTCGTAGAGACCTCTTTTAATTTATGTTGACGAATACTAGTAACTACAACGATTGATGCAGACAAGAACACACTTAGACTTGCACCAAGAATTAGCGGAGTATCGTCCTTAATAATCGCAACGATAAGCCACGAGATATTAGCGACTACTGCCATCAGCCAAGTCAACACTGAAATGCCATGAATTTCCGGTGCAAAACATGCTTTATATAATTGTGGAAGTCGAAGAAAACTAACGATCGATGATATCAATACTGTTTTCCCTATGTCGTTGGATAAGAAATATATACCAAGCATTACAACAACAATGACAACGAGGATAAAAATAATTGACTTGTTTTTATTGTCCCGAGCTATCGAATAGATAATGACACTACAAAATATTACGGAAAAAACATGACTGACGGAAAGCAGCAAAGAATCAATGCGAATTCCATGTGGGATAAATATTGCTGCAATAGAGCACAAAGCGATATAAGTAGCAGCTGAAACACCTTTTGTAGAATGAAAGTATGCTCTCTTAGCTTGTGGAAAGGGTATAAAGATTGTACCCAATGCACCCAAAATTGAAAATACTGTAAGCATCAGCGAATTCTACTACCCAATGAAAGTCATGAAGTTTTCACAATGATCCACTCTTCAAAACGGTTCCAATCAGAAATGCTTGGGTGTTCTTCATAGATTAATGTGATCAGATGACCGCTTATCTTCAATCGGTGTTCCGCTATGCAAAATACCATTCATAGCGTTATCACGCCAAGCAACTGTCGAATCGTAAAACACTTCTTCTGTATCTATAGTAGAAATCAATACCCCAGGTTCGTTTACCTTCAGTTGTCCTGAAATAATGCCGTCAGGTCGAACAAAGAAACTCCCCCAGCAACTCTCTGATGCTGAAGTATTCGGACAACTTATATACATGTAGTTATTAGATGATGAAGCGTGCATCGCCGCAATCTGCGTGATCCCAGCAATTGTCGAGTTCCCGTTCAAAGTTAGTACATCTTTGCCGATGTATTTCTCTGACTCGACCAGGAACTGATTTGTCATATTTCCAGCATGATAAGAATGGAACATTAACTGAACTCCGAGTTTCTGGTACTCGCGGTAAAGTTCTGGATAACGGTAGTCATGACAGATCAACGTTCCACATTTCACGCCATTGATCTCAAAGACACAGAAATGGTTACCTGGTGAATAGTGTGCCAAGTCTCCTGTTTTTTCTTCTGCATCTCCTGCACAAAATCGCTTGTCATAGCGGTCAATAATTTCACCGCCGTTATTAATAACGTAAAGGCTGTTATGTGGTCTATGGTTTCCAGTCAAGCGATGAATCGAACCGAGAATGACCCAAATCTTTAGTTCACGCGCCAATTCAATTATCTGCCGGGTATTTACCTCCAGTTGCGTCCAGTCAAAATCTTCATACGATTCAAGATCTGAACCTGCATAACCCGACAAGGCACATTCTGGAAAATGTACGACATCAGCTTGCTGATCTTTTGCCGATCTAATTTGTTCGGAAACACATCGAGCATTACTAATGACATCAGCACTAGTGGGAAACTGGCACGTTGCGATCGTAAGTTTCATATGAGTAATTTACCAGGAGACCAGATGGGAAAAACCGGTAAATTCTAGAACAACACTCCTCAAAGCTGTTCCAATCCGAAATGGTTGGATGTACTTTTCAAGATATTAGTGGGCAACATGATCGAATGCTGGTGGGTATACAACATGACCCTTAAGTTTGTCTTGATTGGAATGACCGATGAACACTTGCGCAGACTCTGGTGGTACATCCTGAGGTAGGTTTATTGAAATTCCATATTTTTGTGACAATTCAAACCCAAACCTTGGATAATACAAATGACTCCCTTCAAGGACTATAAGAGGCTCTCCTGACTTATCAGCTTTTGTGACAACTTCTCTCACCAAGGAAGAACCTATCCCCATATTCTGGAATTGAGGAGTAACCGACAACGGTGAAAGGGTCAAAATCTCATGTATATTTCCATTGTCGATCAAGGAAACCTTGCTCAACATAATATGCCCAACTACCTGAGCTTCTAACTCTGCAACATATGAATACTGTGGGCAATAACTTTCTGAAGCTCTAATCAATGTAATTAATTTCGCTACATCATCACCGTGATCTCCAAAAGCAATACGCGTTATACGATCGATATTATTGAAATCTGATTCTGATTCCTCTCTTAATAACACCTTTATTTTCTTCATAGACATCAAGAGTACTAATAAAGTTATCGAGGATCTTCCTATTTATTATTCATTTCAATACGGTTTGTAAACCGTTCAGTCAATCAATCCAGAGCTCAAGTCGGTTCCACTCTGATAAGTTTGGGCATACTGGCTTCTATTCCCAATTTCGAAATACATATCGATGCACAGACTTGATCCCTAAGTAGACCAATGGAGAAAATATTCTTCGCCATCCCGGTTGTAATGCAATATGTGTTGTTCGTGTTATTTCAACGGCCTCCACTTCTCTAAGGACAAAATCTTCTTCAATCGAGGAAATCGTGCACTTCACAACAGGCAGAGTTGTTTCTTCCATCACAAATGAAAAATGTTCGTAAGGTGTGTAGCTGGTAATCCTCTGATATATAACCCCGCGATCTGATATGCATTCACGGGTCTGACCAACCCCTGCCTCACCTGTAGGGACTCGACATTGAACAGGGCGGGGCGTGAAGAGAGAAAAGGTAAAGATTCCAGGTTTTACTTCCATTCTCGAGTCGTACAACGAGTGGAAAACTTCTTCCAAAGGCCGAGAAATAATCCATGAAGTTTTGACACGCACACACTCATATTATCGGCACTCTAAATACCCGATGCGATTGATAGAGTGGATCATGGCGAAAATTATTATTCCCGGCGGTAATGGGTACTTGGGTCTATCCATCGGACGAGAACTTGTGACTCGAGGTGATGAAGTAGTTATTTTATCTCGCAGAACTTCAATGGACAATGATGGTATTCGTTTCGTTGAATGGGACGGGCGCACTCTCGGGGATTGGGTTGAAGAGCTAGATGGAGCGAACGCGATCATTCATCTAACTGGTCGTCGTGTTGATGTGCGATCAACACGACGAAATATTGACGATCTCATTAACTCTAGAGTGCAGCCGGTACGCATAGTTGGAGAAGCCTTGAGCCAGGTGAACCATCCCCCGGAAATATGGATTCAATCATCCTCACTTGCGATCTATGGCGATGGAAAAGATCAATTAATCGACGAAACATTTACGCCTACTGGGTTAGGTCCACGAGAAATGGTGACAGTCTGTTTAGCGTGGGAAAAGGCTTTTGACATCGCCACACAAGGCATTGATCGTAAAGTATTGCTTCGCATAGGAATTGGAATGGGTGGAAAAGGCGACCCGGCAACAAAAAAAATTGCAGAATTAACAAAGTTAGGTTTGGGCGGAAAAGTTGGGAATGGACACCAATGGGTATCATGGATTGATCTACGAGACCTAATGAGAATTTTTTTGAACGCTCTTGACAGCAAAACTATGAATGGCACATACCATGCCACTTCCCCTAACCCCGCCACAAATGCCGAGATGATGAAAACCTTCCGGAAAGTATTAGGAAAAAAGTTTGGTCTACCTTCACCCTCCCTTGTTGCACGACTTGGTGCACCACTTTTAGGGAGTTCGGGAAACCTTGCGTTGGTTGGCCGCAGATGTGTACCCTCACGTTTATTAGATGAGGGTTTCATATTCGAACATGAAAATTTTGAAGATACGGTGCGCTACGCCATTTCAAAGATATAAGAAGGTGCACACAATCATTACGAGTAGTGTTGCGCATGTATTTCACCTATATGAATGATAAACATGCCTAACGCCTCGCCGTGCAAGGTAGAGATCCTTCACTTCGTTCAGGATGACATTGTGGGTTCAGGATGACATTGTGGGTTCAGGATGACGTTTTGCACTCAAGGATGACATTGTGGGTTCAGGATGGCGTGTTGTGTTCAGGACGACAGAACGCAATTCGCCTCAGATTCCGAGGTTGCACAACACAACAGCTAAAGAATCGACATTGTCGATCGTAATACTTTTTCGATCTTCGGCAGAGAGTTCTGATTTTCCTGTGTTGAGGTGAATACATTCATGGCCACGTCGTGCAGCTTCACGGACGCGACGTGACGAATGTGTGGACGGACGAATTTCTCCCGACAATCCAACTTCACCAGCAAAGACTTCGTTGCGATCAATGATGACATCACGATCGGCAGAAGCAATCGCAGCACAAATCGCTAAGTCGAGCCCGGCATCTTTTACACGAATACCTCCGACGAGCGACACATAGACATCGCATTGCGACACATTTAAACCACAACGTTTTTGTAAAACAGCAATGAGACTAGACACGCGTGCATTGTCGACACCTTGAACAACGCGTCGGGGAACGGGTGCAGTTGTAGGAACAACAAGGGCTTGGACTTCCACCAGAAAAGGGCGCGAGCCGTCGACCGCAGCCGCAACTGCCAAACCGGATGGTCGCGTCAAACCCGTCATCGCCATCAACGCACTCGGATCATCGAGCGCAACCAAACCGTAACCCGTCATGTCAAAGAGACCAAGTTCTTCGGTTGTGCCGAAACGATGCTTCGTTGCACGCAGTGTTCGCACCAATGCATGGTCGTCACCTTCGAAAGACAGCACCGTGTCGACAACATGTTCAAGGACACG
>CALMUU010000217.1 GCA_937872965.1 uncultured Actinomycetes bacterium | reverse complement strand
TTTTGGGGCGGTTCAGGGATAATGCACTAATTGCGTCCAGCCGACTGCCCCAGGGGGGTAAGAGGATTGTCGCGCGTCCAAGCCAATGCTTGAGGGTTCCCTGCAGTCAGATCAGAGACGAGAGAACGAGTGTAAGGTCCAACGAATAATTGCCTTGCGCTTACTTTACGCCCCTCAACAAGACAGATTGCCTCACCACTGCTTGTTCTTGAACTATAGATTGTATAAGACACACCATCATCCTTGTTATTAGTTTTTTCAACAAAGAAGCCGCGGACACCTAGTTTAGGATCACCCAATATTCTTTCTCCTAGGTGCACAACTGCACAACACGCTAATGCAGTTCTCATTTCCATCCAGGTAGCTATTTCTTCTGAGCGGAGACCCGACGGAAAGAAACACTCCAGTCGATTATTGACTGCGGCGCGCACTGCTTTTTCATGTTCTCCATTATCGCCATCTTCACGCATGAGGAAAAGTACGTCTTTGGGAGAAAGGTGAATAAGTCGATTGTTCTCAAGAGCAGTTCTGAGAAGCATCATCGAATCGGCATCGGTGCGAGGAAGAAGTTCTTGGATCATTGCGTCATTGATGAAACCCTTCTGGGCAAGTACCGTTGCCAGACTCAGCGCAGCCCGAGAACCAAAACGTGCAGAGAGGATGAACATCGCTTGATCTTCTGAGAAAGTTATGTCCTCCTCGTGGAGATCCGCAAGTCTTTTAATAAGGCGAACAGATTTATCCGCACTGCCAGGTTCTTTCGAGACTTCGACCAGCAAACCAGTTATGAGAGCTTCGAGTCTCTTTTTTTCTCGAAGACGTTCTTGGTATTCTCCGCCATTTACGTCAGTAGTGCCCATATTCGTTCCTTCGTTTTCTAATCTTTAAACCTATAGATTTAGCTCTAGGCGAGCGGCTTCAGCAGCACGTGCGACACCTGGCTCAGGAGGCACAACGATGTCACGTACAGGGTTCTTAGGGCCGAGATGCACGGGTGCCAGTGAATCAAATCTTCCTTGTTTCACTTGATCAACAACCGAATCAGATAATTCGCCTGCATAACACTCGATAACTCGACCTCCGCGTGTTCTCACGTCAACGGAACACACGGTTGAACCATCTGATTTATCTGCAGAATAGACATGGATCTCATGTCTTCGAATGACACCGCGATGAGTCTCGCAAGAAAATCCCTCGAGTGGGATTTCAGCATGTTGCAATGCACGACTAGCTGCGCGAACCACAAATAACGACTGGGGCGTGCCAAGTTCAATCCATAATGCCACTTCGTTAGAGGTTAAGTCATTTAGCCGGTTATCCACAGCAGCATTTAACACACGTCTGTAGTCTTCAATAGGAACAGCTATAGGGCCGACTCTCAGAATCGCTATGAGATCTGCAGGATTCAATTGGAAGTTACCCGATTCAAGAGCAAGGCGAAGTATTGTCAAGGATCTAACATCTCGCGCCACAAAAAGCATTTGCACTTGATCGCGGGATGTAACAAGTCCCTGCTTGATTATCTCACGAGCTAAACCCAATGCACCTTGAGTGCGAGGATCGAGTATTTGAAGCACGTCTTGTTGTGTGAAGAGGATGCGTGGACCATGAATCTCAACAAGCCCTTGGAGGAATTCATATGATTTTCGCGAGTTAATCGGAGCTTGTTTTGCATTCCATAAAAGCCCTCGTACAAGACCTTCCAACTGCCCCTGGTCTGACGTTGACCAATCATCACCTAAACCAGATGTGCCCATAATCGCTCCTTCGTATTAATAACTCAGTTCCTTCGCGAGTTAGTATAGGACTTTGTATTTCCGCACCACAAAACAGATGGAGAGCCATCATGAAAGAACACCATGCACGAAGGTGGTAAAAAGGCAATCATCGCCGCATTCTTAGCGAACCTGGGCATTGCCATCATGAAGCTCATTGCATTCGCCGCAACGGGGGCAGCTTCGCTTCTTGCAGAAAGTTTGCACTCCTTGGCAGATACAGGCAACCAAGCGTTACTTCTTCTGGGTTCGCGACGCGCACAAAAAGAACCCACCCCAGAACATCCTTTTGGTTTTGGTCCCGAACGATATTTTTGGAGTTTCGTTGTCGCGCTGGTTTTGTTTTCTCTCGGTGGGCTCTTTGCGCTCTACGAAGGCATTGATAAGTTACGTCACCCTCATGAGCTCGGCTCTCCCCTCTGGGGTTTCATCGTTCTTGGTATTGCGATTGTGCTTGAAGGATTTTCTTTACGTACAGCTATTGCAGAATCACGCGAAGCACGGGGAACGATGTCGTATAGACAATTCATTCGTGAAGCTAAGCAGCCAGAACTTCCCGTTGTGATACTCGAAGATACGGGCGCTTTACTCGGTCTTGTGTTTGCATTGATTGGTTTAAGCATTGCGGCCCTTACCGACAATGCCCGCTTTGATGCGATGGGTTCAATCTCAGTCGGAATATTACTTATCTGTATCGCATACATCTTGGCTAAAGAAATGAAGTCATTGTTGATCGGTGAAAGCGTGCATGTGAGCGTGTCCGACAAAATTCGTGCTGCCATTCTCGACGGCGATGAAGCAACATCGATCATTCATATGCGCACAATGCACCTTGGACCCAGCGACATTTTGTTAGGCGTCAAAATAGAATGTTCGGCCTTAACCAATGTCGACATTGCGCGTTCGATTGATGTCATCGAAGCACGAATCCGACAAGCTGTCCCTGAAGCTCGCACTATATATATCGAGCCTGACATCGTGCGTTAAAAAGAGTTAGACATACGTCCATCTCATCGCAGCAGCCACACCTTCGTCGCTTGCCAGCCATGCATCA
>CALMUU010000216.1 GCA_937872965.1 uncultured Actinomycetes bacterium | reverse complement strand
CCCTTTTCTTTCATCCACGCAATGGCGCACGTCGTATCGAGCCCACCACTAAAAGCGATACCGACTTTTTCGTCGACGGGAAGAGAAGAAAGAATTTTTGACATAGTGCAATAGTTTAGGCGACATCGAGGTGCTTTTGTCGAGCGATTAGACTGGAGATCCTATGAATTCATCCACGTCTGACGCACCAAAGCCTGGATCAACTCTTTATGACGGTCGCTTGAGTGTTGAGACTTCCAAGATTTTTAGTGCTTATGTAGACAGTATTGATTTCGACATTGTGCTGGCCCCTTATGATGTCCTGGTTTCTCGAGCGCATGTCAAAATGTTGCTTTCAACGAAAATTGTGGACGAAGCAACCTGTACCGCCATCCTTGATGGTCTAGATACAATCGATCGTGAAATTTCTTCTGGAGAATTTCAGGCAAGCCTCGTTCCCACCGATGAAGATGTTCATACTGCAATTGAAAGACGCCTCACGGAAATAGCAGGGGATGCCGGACGAGCTCTTCATACGGGTCGAAGCAGGAACGATCTTGCGCAGATGAGTGGACGCTTATATACGCGTGATGCAGTTACCCGCCTCACAACGCATGTGGAACATCTTGTTTTATCGCTATGCAATCTCGCATCGAAGAATATCGACATTCTGTTCCCGGGGAAAACGCATCTGCAGCACGCTCAACCTATTTTGCTGTCGCATTGGATTATGTCCCATGCATCTCGATTGATGAACGATCGTGAGCGTTTAATGCAAGCCTACGAACGTATTAATATCTGCGTCCTTGGATCAGGTGCTCTTGCCGGTTCTACGCTCCCTCTCGATTCTGAATTTGTTTCACGCGAGTTGGGCTGCACAAAAGTAGTGGATAATTCGATTTTTGGAGTCTCCACTCGTGATTACATCACCGAAGCATTATTCGTCTGTGCTCAGATTGTGACCAACTTAAGCTGCCTTGGTGAAGACATCGTGTGGATGACATCTACAGAATGTGGGTACGCAACCTTAGACGATCAATTCTCGTCAGGATCATCAATGATGCCGCAAAAGAAAAATCCTGACATCGCCGAGTTGGTGCGTGGTAAAGCGGGACTTTCTATCGGTGCACTCACGGCAGCTCTTGCAGCTACGAAATCACAAACCTTTGGATTCAATCATGATCTTCAAGTGGATAAGGAAGCACTTTTTGGTGCCGTAAAAGATTGCGAGCTTTCGATCGTCGCCATGGATGCCATGATGGAAACAACTGTCTTTAATAAAGAAGCGTGCGAAAACTCTCTCGCCAATCAACCCTTGACATTAGCCACGGACATTGCCGAGATGATGGTAACGCAGGGTGTACCTTTTCGAATTGCCTATAAGGCTGTCGCCACATGCATCCGATCGGCTATAGACGCAGGATTACACAAGGAGGAACTTTCTCAATATCTCCGAGATGACGAGCAGATTGGTTCCGCTGCAACGGAAGTATTGGGAGCAACTGGATCTGACATATTGGACGCCATGAGACGTTCTATCGAACGTCGTGCCACGCCAGCGGGCACTTCCTCCACGAATGTTGCTGCACAGATCGCTCAAGTAACTGAATCTTTGAATTTGTCATCCTGAGGGCTTTAGCCCGAAGGATCTCTGTGGGAGTGGTCACGGACGTCGAGATCCCTCGCAGGCTCGGGATGACGGAGTGAGGATTAAGGACGACTCACGAGACTAATCTATTGGTGTGGCCATCGAAAAGATAATGGGTATTGAAACCGAGTACGGAATCATTTCCAAAGGAACAGAACCTCAATTTGCTAATCCGATGACATCCTCGGCATTGCTGATCAATGCTTACCTCCACGGCAAAAGAACAGAGTTCGACTTTACTGACGAAACACCGGGAAATGATGCGCGTATCAATTCAGGGAGTCCAGCCCCTATTTTCCCTGAGACACATCTTGTCAATTCCATGCTCACCAATGGGGCTCGTTATTACGTTGACCATGCGCACCCTGAATACGCTTCACCTGAAGTATCTAATGCGTTAGAAGCAGTTTTGTTTGATCGCGCAGGAGAAGAAATCCTTAAACGATCCATGAAGGAAGCACAACAACTGTTAAGCCATGGTGAAATTGTTGTCTATAAAAACAATACTGATTCCAAAGGAAATTCCTATGGAACACATGAAGGATATCTTGTTTCTCGAAGCGTCGACTTTGCCGATATCGTCAATGCTGTTACCGGACATTTTGTAACGCGTCAACTTTATTGTGGAGCCGGAAAAGTCGGATCAGAACACTCTTCGAACTCAGCTGTTGACTTTCAACTTTCTCAACGTGCGGACTTTATGGAAGAGCACGTTGGTCTGGAAACCACAATGAAGCGCCCGATTGTGAACACTCGCGACGAACCCCATGCGGAACCAAGCAAATATCGCCGCCTGCACGTCATCGTGGGTGATGCAAACATGTGTGATTACGCGACATACCTTAAAGTTGGAACCACTGCGTTCATTCTCGCAATGTTGGAAGATCAAGCCGACTATTTCTGTGACAATCTCATCATCATGACCGAACCCGTCGCGTCGATTCGCGCCATTAGCCATGACACATCCATGACTCTCCTGGTTCCTACAAACAAGGGAATGATGACAGCTCTCAACATACAGGAATGGTATTTAGAACAGGCCAAGAAGTATTCCGAGCTCGCTGACATGAGCGTCTTAGGTGACGATGTCGCCTTTGACATTCTCGAGCAATGGGAAGCCACGCTAGGAGCTTTGCAATCCGATCCTGATTCTCTCAATGGTCGCGTTGACTGGATCACAAAAAAGCGCATCATCGATGGTTACATTGCACGCGATGACTTGGCCGCGGATGCATCAAAACTTATCGCCATCGATGTTCAGTATCACGACGTAAGAGAGGGAAAACTCTTTGACAAAATGCGTGCACGTGGCGAAATTACTGAATTAGCAACGCGACAAGAAGTAATTAATGCGACCAACCATCCCCCTGAAACAACACGTGCCTATTTTCGAGGACGTGTCCTCTCTAAATTTGCTGATGCTGTCCATAGTGCAAACTGGGATAGCGTAACTTTAGATATCGGTGAACCCTCGTTAAAACGTATACACACGGCCGAACCTGGCAAAGGCACAAGAGAACACGTCGAAGATCTTATTGATAAAGCCGAAACGCCTGCACAGCTCGTAGAAGCCTTAGGTGCGTAAGCGTTACCTGTCATTCCGAGGCTCTGCCGAGGAAACTCCGCGCAGCGGTATATGAAATAAATTCTCTGTAGAGCACGTTGTTTTATACGTGACTTTAGAAAGAACGGAAATCGTACGATATGCATACTAAAGTCATTCAGATCGCATAAACTTCGACGATATTACGCAAACAACCAGAGGATACCTCATGGCAGAGCAACAGCGAAAAAGTAAACCTACACAGAAGAACAAAGAAGTTGTTGAAGAAGAAGTTGCGCACTCGACCGAAGAAAATAGTTCGGGCGCAAT
>CALMUU010000215.1 GCA_937872965.1 uncultured Actinomycetes bacterium | reverse complement strand
TTCGCGGACCAAACGGCGAACTCAACTACGGCATGATTGGCGGTATTGCCGTTGCGATCGTGTTGGTTATACTTCTCATTTTCGTAGTGATGAAGCCCTTTAGCTCAGCCCCGAAAGCTGCTGCTCCAATATTTAAACCAAAAGACCCTACCAAGAGTGTTGATTTCCTTGATGCTTATGCTGCGGACAGCGCAATGGCAACTTCTCTGCAGGCTTCTCTCGAGGCATGGGCAAAATACTATACGACTGCTGACTTAGTTGATTTGCAGCAAACTTTTGACCTTGCTGGTGAACAATACGCAGAACTAGCTAGCCAACAAGCTGAAATCGCGGCAGCCCCAGAGGCGGGTGAACCATCTGTTATCGAACTTGGTCCACTAGGAAAAGTAGAACGTATAGACAATATTTTTACCGTTCGCGTGGTTGTGTCATGGACAAAACCTGGCGCTCCAACGGGAAGTACCTTTAAATGGGATATTGACATGAAGTCCAGGTCAGACGGCAACTTTATACTTAAAACAATTAGAGAAACGAACCCCACGGAGAAACAGCCAGTTGACTTTTGTGGAGCTGTTGATGTCGTTTCTGGGCTTGATAAAGCAGAAGTAGTGAATGACGAACTAACCAAAACACCACCCGAACAGCAAATCGCCCTGGTGGGACAGGTTTTCGACATCAAAGTCAAAGCTTGGGAGATATTGAATGTCACTGTTGCTGGTTCCGATTCTGAACCTGCTGTTGCTGGGATTGTAGATCACTACAAAGCGATTGCAGAAGCAAGCAAAACGGACGATTCACTCGAAAAGATACTTAATGCGGGTCCTGATCAAGATTTAGAAACATTTAGAGAGATAATTGAAAGTCGGGCCGACCTCGAATGTGACGCAGATATTAAGGATAGATAGATCATATTCGTAATGTTATATTGCGAATATTACGAATGGAACTTTCTCTTGCGGAATTAAACGCATCGTGGTACGATTTGGATAGGTTTTCGCAAGGAGGAAATACATGTTAGGTACAGCTTTTCAATCTGTGGGTCGCAGAGCAGAAGACATCATCATCCGTAACGGTGGTGACAGGAATGCACCTGGTTTTGCTGAACTCAAGGACTTAACAGCAACAATCCGTACTTGGTCGATTGTGGCTTGCGTTATCGCAATCATCATTGCAGCTATTCTGTGGGCCTGGGGCGCACAGAGCCAGAACGCAGCTCAAGCAACACAAGGCAAGAAGGGCATCATTGTAGCTGTCGCTGCTGCTGCCATCATCTTTGCTGCAGAGGCAATGGTTAACTGGGGTACAGGCCTCGGTGGGACTGTTAATTCCAAATAATCACACAACAAATATCCTTGCAATAAGGGCGCCATTTCGAGCAGAATTGGCGCCCTTGTTTTATGAAACTGGGAACAAAAAATTAAATTAGGACATAGTCTTAAAGGGCTAATTTCAGGAGATTACGATGGCGACGACACCTACACCTACGTTGGATGAAAAGTATTACGATCCATTTAAAGGTATGGACCAAGAGACACTTTATAAGGAGATCTCTCGACGACAGGGAGATTTTGTTGATGAGCAAAGAGAGATAGGACGTCTTGCAAAAGATGACGCGAGCATCCCCCTAAGATTAAGTGATCAACGAGAGGCTGAGAAATATATCCAAGCTGGTCTCGATAGATATAACCAGATGAACCACACCATGGCGGGTCGTCCGGCTGCTAAAAAGCATAAAGGCCCCCCTGCAGCCCTTGTAATTGGAGGAATTGCCACTTTCCCTGTTTCGTTGATTTATTTTGTGCTTCCTGGTAAAACGAAAGAAGCACTCAAAGAAAAACTCAGGATATTTAAGGCAGACAACCCCAATCCCGGAGCGGTTCAAAAATTTCTTTCTTCTACTGGTGGGAAAATTGCCGCAGGAGTCGCAGTCGCTACGCTTCTTGCCGTTGGGGTATTCGCATTCAACCCAAAACAAGAAATTCAACCTATTGACCCTGAAAGACCAGCTCAACCAGGTGATGTGGCTGGATTGCCGCCTAGTGAGCAACTTCCACCAACAACTGCAGCCTTACCTGCTCCTGATTGTGTTGACTTGGAGGTAGATCTTGACGTAAATGGTCGGCCCGATGTTGTCGAAGCGGCCGCACTTGTGGCGGGCACTGCCCTCGCTGAAGCAGATGCAGCCGACGCCTCGGTTTCACTCACAGATGAGCAATTTGAGGAAGGTGTGACAGATACGACGAAGGAGATTGTTAATGGACAACATCTTCGAGATTGTGCTCCCGTTATTGTCGATACAGTTGTGCCTGATGTCGTTCGTGAGATGATACATGATGGCTCTATAGGTCGAGGTCTGTAGAAGTTATAGAAGATGGAGGCATCTGTGCCCCCGAGACAGTCTGAAGACTGTGATCTCGTTCTTAATGATACGATAGCGAAAGAAGAAGTATAAGCCAGCATGATTACTTTGCTGCAAGCTTTGAAGGCAGAGTTCTTGCTGGAATAATATTGCGATCAGCACAAGTCTGAACGGATAGGCACACGAATACAAGGTCCTCATTCAGATCAGTAGGTATTCGCAAATAAAGGTTTATGCGCCCGTTTCATAGTTGATAGGAATCCGCGGAATTAAAACTGGGTCGACCGCTTCAAATTTGCTGCCTGTCCAATGCAGGTAAATAGTGTGATGAGCTTCCGTCGTTCGCGCAGTAGTACCGGCTCCACCGGGTGTGCATTTTGCTTTCCAGTAGACAGTGGCCATAACCCAACTGTTGTCGTTGGGATAGGGCATTGAAATAGCGCCTGCAGCAACTGTTTCGAATGACGTGCAATTATCAATATACACATCGGGTGTGAAATATGCAGGATGGGAAGCTGTGCCCACACCAGTAGCTTCAGCACGAACCACATCAATAGCAAGTTCTCGTAATTGTGTGAATGTGGCCGGTTCTAGATCGCTGTTGTTTGGGTCGTTGAGTTCCGTTATTGCTATTGAATTATAAAGAAAGGTATCTTGAAGACGCTCGTCATTCACTAGACCTCCATTGATGATGGCTTCCCATCGGTGAGATAAATACAGTTCGGGGTAATGCATGTCGATTCCCGCGGTTACTGGCAACTCATTGAGCGCTTCTTTCGTCTGGTCTGGTGTTTTGTGTGGTCGTGTTGTCGTTGCTGTTGACGAAGAGGGAAGAGGTGAAACAGATTTGTCGGGTTGTTTCTCAGAAAAAAGTGAACCCATTGTATTGCTTGATTTTTCCTTGCTTGAAGTGCCAGAAGTAATCCAAAACAAGAGCAGTACAGCAATAACAGAAACTCCAACGCCAATAAGTATTTTCTTTTTTGTGTTATCCATAATTAACGTCCTGTTGTGCTCCAGTGCCATGGCTCGGAGGGGAGATTTCTCAATCCAAATCTATCGGCATTTCCACTTAACCATATGTAACAAGCAGAGCTTCTATAACTGCAATTTTCAAAGTCGATGGCGAGCCCCACTTCGTGTTGTGACCTTCCCGGAATGGCGGTGGGAACCCTGCATGATGAAGGGCTTGCGGTCCACACGTCAGGGCATCCATTGATCGTACGAAGCTGAATTTGCCTAGCGTGAGATCTGTATGCGGATCCCGTCAGGTTAACACCATCTCCCCTCGCTGCTGCGAGCATCGCAGTTACTTGGCCCGCAATAGTTGCATTGATTTTTCCAATTCCGGGGACTTCTGCGATAGGAACTGTGGTTCCATTGGGCCCGGGTTCACTTCCTGTTGCATTGATTGCATCAAAGCCTGCAAGTTGGGCGCAGTCCCCACCTGGTGCAGCAGAAACTGCGGGTGCCTCCGTGCTGGGGGGCGGAACGAAAACTTCATGCATACGCGTAACGAGCGCGAGCAATGTTGAATTCTCTGCGGCATTAGCTGACGCGAGTGAAAATGAAGAAGGAACGGTATTTTCATCGACTGAGGCATTAATGGCCGGTCCGGACTGGCCCATAGCTTGCAAGATTGACGTAACAAGACCCGCAGCTATTGGTACGAATAAGGCATATTTATATCGATATTGTGCCGCAGGCCTTTGTACGTCTGCTGCGACATCTCCAGGCGGTCTCGTTTCCCAATTGGGTATAGCTAGCATTGCGCGATAGAAACTATTGGCAGCGAATGTTGGATCGAGTATTTGTTGAACACTTCCCCAACCCTGAGATGGCCTTTGCTGGAAGAGACCCACAGAGTCTCTGTCGCCACCTTTAAGATTAATGAGGCCACTTTCAGGAAAAGTTGTTGCGATTGCGATGACAATACCTCGGTCAGGAATCCGAGTAGGTTTGTAATTTATTCCTGCGCGGACAATGGCCTGTGCGTTCCCCATCATTTCTTCCGTAATCGTGATGGTCCCCCCGGAACGAAGTGGATTGGGAACTTTGTCGCCAACATTAACGGGGCCATTTGTAGCCAAAATGGCTAAATCTGTACCGCCACTCCCGCAGCTTGAGCCCCCAGTAAATACGGTAAAAAAGCTCGCAAGCGCAATGAGGGAACCAATAATCGCAATGAGGAGCGCTCCAGCTACCGGTGGGCCATATTTTTTGGCGAGCTTCATCAGCTTCTTTTTGGCATACTTTTTTACGAGTGCCCCTGCTGCTGCTAATGGTGCGGCCATATTTCCTCCTATAGTCAGTATATAATCAAAATCTGTAAATCGAAAGAACATATTGCGAATATTGAATATAAAACGTATAATGCGAATAAGGAGATCGGCAAATGGCTCAAAAAATCAAAGTTTCTCGCTTTTCGGCTGTCGGTGAACCATCACCCAATAGCGGAAAATACGTTATATTTGCTGTTACTGCGATCGTCCTGATTCTTGTCGGTTTTGCCCTCGGAAAATCTACAGCCTCGTCGAGTTCTCCAGCTTCGACGGCTGTGAAAGAAACACCGTTAGGCCAAGGGTTCAGCACATATGGTCCAAAGAAAATTGAAGGAATCGTTCCTGTGGGCTACTCTCACAACACCAAAGGTGCTGTTGCAGCGGCGACGTCGTACATAGGTTTAGTTAAGCAACTGTATTTTGCCAATGATGATGCGTTCAATACTTCTGTTGTGCAGATCACTACTCCAAGCTTCACTCAAGATTTTATCGAAGGAATAGCAGTTAGCAGAACCTCGGCACGGGAATTTTATAAAGCCGATCCGAATGCATATTTTCGAGAATTTCCACTTGGATATTTCGTGCAGTCTGAAGAAAAAGATGAAGTTACCGTTGTGGTGTGGTCAGGCGTGATGTTAGCTTCACGTCCCAATTTTGATGGAAAAACGGAATCAAAAATTCATGCCATTCAGCTTGTCTGGCAAAACAATGACTGGAAAGTGCAGAAGTGGGTAACGCGCGATGGTCCCACGCCGCGATGGCAAGCAACTGAGTCGAACATTTTGACTGTCGATGACTTCTTGAGAGTAATTGAGCCGTTTACAGGAGGATACGATTATGTTCCTAGTTTCTAAACTCAAGTTCGCATATTTATTTGCAATCATCTGTTTGTGTTCTCTTGGCGGAGTGTTCTTAACTTCGACAGACTCTGCAAGCGCGAATACTCCTCACCCGCAAGTTTCACAGTCAGCTGCTCAACCTAGTAATCCTCACTATTCATTTTCCTCTGTTTCCTCTGTAAAACAAACACGAGTTGAATCTGTTGCTGTTCCTACAGCAGTTACTGTGCGACCCACAGCCTTCTGGGATGATTGGGACTCTGCCGCGAACTTACTCAATGATATAGCATGTTCGAACGCGATCGGTGTGGGGGTATCTGCTGCCACAGGGGTATGTGATGACGGTTTTTATCAAGACACAGTTATTGAAGGAGTAGTAGATGCTGCGCAATGCGCTGCTGATCCTACGGGTTGTTTAACTGAGTGGTTGCTTGAGCAAGCCGAAAACGCCGCAGACTGGGGCATTAACGGTGTGCTCGGGCTTGCTTTAAGTGTCCATGATGAATGCTTACCTAGCGGGGGCAGTGCTAGTTGGAATGCGCAAACGAACGTTGCTTGCGACACGCGCGTATCGCAGGACTATTTTTTTGCTGATGGAGGTGTACGACGAACAGTTGACGCAGTTGCAGCGTCAAGGTCGAGAATGATCAGCAGAATAAACTCTCAACGTGTGCTCTTGAGAGCGCAAGGAAAAGAAGACACCGATGAGTATAGGGATCTGTCTGGTCAGCTAAGTCGATTGACAGGAAGCGCAAACCTCAATGCAAGTCAAACAGCACAAGCAAACAACCAAGTATTTTTTACTCCAAAGTCAGCGTTAACAACTCCTGTTTTTAACAGAGAATACAAAAAGTTTGCGGTACTCGCTGCACTGCTTCTTGTTCCGATGGTGATTGCTGGTGCTCTACAGTCAGTAGTCACGGGAAAGCCGGCTGTCATGCTGCGAAGTGTATTTTTCCATCTTCCTCTAGCAATGATTGGTGTTTTCGTTGCTCGCTATGTTGTGCGAACGCTCATGGCGCTGACGGATGCATTTTCGGCATTCATTGTTTCTGATATGAGAGACGACGTACAAGGATTCTTTGGCGGCGCGCAAGGCCAATTCCGGGCTTCCGCAACAATTCTCATGCCCATAATGATTATTGCAATCATATTTTTATTCGGGTCCATAATGGTGTGGTTTGTTTTGAGTATGCGCGAAGCTTCTGTTGCCATTATCACAGTATTTCTTCCTGTTGCTTTTGCTGCCAGCGTCTGGCCCGCATTAGGAAAATGGATTATTCGAGCGATCAAGCTACTTGTCGCGGCCATTATTTCAAAAATCTTTATTGTGGGAGCTATCTCTCTGGGAGTCGGAACATTTGCAAATTCTACCTCTGCTGCGGGAACCACGGTTTCACTCTCACATATGGTATTTGGTGCAACAATCTTCTTCATCGCATCTTTCTCTCCACACCTGGTGATGAAATTCTTCGATGAAATTGGTGATGCACTCAACGCTGCAGGTGGAACAGGTGCAATGCAACGAGCGCTGAGCGCTTCGGGTAACACGAATGGTACGAGGCAGCTATTTGCAGGAATGAAGGGTGGCGGAAATGCTGCCGCACCTGGTAAAGGCGGCGGTGGCGGCGGTGGCGGCGGTGGCGGCGGCGGTGGCGGCGGCGGCACTGGTCCTGGCGGCGGCGGCGGCAGTGATCCTCCTAGTTTTCGTCAGGCACGCAAAGCAGAAAAAGCTGACCGTAAGGCAGGAATGTCGTTCGGTAAGAAGATTGGACTTACCGCCTTGGCGCTTACCCCTCCTGGTGCTGTTGCAGTCGGAATTGCTTCTGGTGCTGCAAGGCTGAGAGACCGTTCTAAAGCTAGACAATGGTCACGTTAGAGCAAGCAGTGAAGAAATTTGATTTCTTGACCACAATGAAAGGGATCGAAGAAATACGTGAATTTAGTTGAGGATGCACCACAAAGTGGCCGACATACTCAACGCATAAACAAAAAGGGTGAAATATGACACGAGGATACAAGCTGGGATCGGCTGAGCCGAAAAAGCTGCTCATGGGATTCCGAACGTCTCAGGTCGTCATCTTGGGCGTTGGGGTTCTCGTATGTTTTGCTGCCTTGGCAGCGGGACAACTAATTGCCACACTGGTTATCGTCCTTCTCTTTGCAGCGCTCGCTTTTCTTCCCTTTGGCGGCCGTAACCTCGACGAGTGGGTACCCATTTTTGCTCAATGGATGCTTACGGGAAGCAAGGGACGTCACTACCATGCGGCTGCTCCGCTACTTGGACACACGGATCAAAAAATACAAAAAGTTGCAGCTCCTCCTTTTCTTAAAGGCGTGAAGTTGCTCAAAGTTACTCACAGCGAAGGCCGGGAAGTCGCTGTCATTAAAGACACAACGAATGGAACCTATAGTGCAGCCCTAGCGCTCCGTGGTGGAGCATTTGTTCTTTCGGGAACAGCAGATCAAGAAGGGCAACTCGCCAATTGGGGTTCTGTGCTTGCGCGCTTTGCTCGCGAAGGATCAGTAATTAATCGTGTGCAATGGATCGAACGCGCAATTCCTGAGAACTCACAATTAATGCACGATTACTTCGACTCAACAGCCACGCTTGACGAAAATGATCCTGTCACAAGTTCTTATCTTGAACTGATAGAAGACGCTGTTCCTGTGACGACCGCGCACGAAGTATATCTAGTGATTCAAATTTCTCAAGCAAAAGCAGGCAAGCAAATTAAGCAAGCCGGCGGCGGCGACAGCGGAGCATGTGAAGTTCTGCTTCGTGAATTACTCAATGCATCTAGTCAAGTAGCAAGTGCGGGATTCAAAGTTTTAGGTGCACTTAATAGAGATGAAGTAGTTCGACTTGTTCGAACCACATTTGAACCAAGTGTCAATGAGGAAATTACAAGCCGCATGTCGCAAGGTCTTCAGACCAACGAGATTTGGCCGATGGTAACAGAAACCGAGTGGAGTAGTTATCGTTCCGATAGTAGCTTTCACCGCACATTTTGGGTTTCCGACTTTCCTCGTACAGAAGTGGGTGCTGATTTCTTGGCTCCGTTGATGCTGCAAAGTCTCATCACCCGGACGATCAGTGTTGTGATGGAACCGATCGCACCCACTAAAGCGTTGCGTGAAGTTGAGGTAGCCAAAACCTCCTTTATCGCTGACCAAGATTTGCGTGATAAGGCGGGTTACGTTTTGAATACAACTCGTGAACGCGAATATGCAAAGCTCCAAGAACGTGAAGAAGAACTCGCTGATGGACACGGAGCATATCGATTCTCTGCTTATGTGACATGTTCAGCAAGGAGCGAAGAAGAACTCGAATATGCATCGCAAGCGGTGGAACAAGTTTCACACCAATCGCACTTGGTTCTTCGACTTCTTTACGGAGAGCAAGATACTGCTTTTGCCACGATGCTCCCACTCGGACGTGGTTTGCTATGACGCCAACCGTCAATCTCAAGTGGCTCAACCGTACAGCTGTCTTTACGCCTCCACATCGAACAACGACAGCGCATCTTCAATCGGTGTATCCTCTCATGTTTTCTCCTGGGCTGGGTTCGCGAGGAACATATATTGGCCGTGAATTATTGGGGGGGTCGTTTTGTTTCGATCCATGGGAACTTTATGCGCAAGGTGTTTTAACCAACCCCAACATGCTTGTGATTGGCCAAGTGGGTCGTGGAAAATCTTCTCTTGTAAAAAGTCTGTTAGTACGCCAACAAGTTTTTGGTCGTCGCGCTGCGGTGTTGGATCCCAAGGGTGAATATCAAGGACTGGCAGAAGCTCTCGGTGCACCTGTTGTCAAACTTGTACCTGGAGGAAAAATTCGTATCAACCCGCTCGATCCTGGAATGAGTACGGGTGAAGTGGATGCAGATGAAATTTTTCGACGACAAACTTCTCTTCTTCAAGCACTTGCCTCTTCGTCGCTGAATCGTTCGCTCACTCCAGAAGAGCGAACAGCATGCGACCTGGCGTTGATCGATTTCCAAGAAGATAATACGGGACGCATCCCCACCATCCCCGACATTGTGGAATGGTTGCTCGATCCACCTGAATCTGCGGCAAAACGCATCAGTACCACTGCTGATGAAATTGCGCGCAACGTTCGAGAAGTGGCGCTCGAACTACGTCGTATGTGTCATGGTGACTTAAAGGGAATGTTTGATGGGCATACAAATATTGAAGTGGATTGGGACGGACCGCTGGTTGTCATCGATTTGTCTGCAGTGTTTTCTAGTTCTGCACTTGGATTGATGATGACGTGCGCAACAGCATGGATGCAGTCAGCTATTGTGAGGCCTAACGCTGGTCGTCGTTTTATCGTCGTTGATGAAGCTTGGGCTGTTCTTTCTAATGTGGGTGTAGCCCGATGGCTCCAACAGTCCTACAAACTTTCACGTGCATATGGTGTTTCGAATATTGCCATCATGCACAGAGTCAGTGACCTTCAAGCAACAGGAGCTGCTGGGTCGGAAGCTAATGCGCTTGCGCGAGGCTTGTTGTCAGATACGGAAACTCGAGTGATTTATGGTCAACCAGCTTCTGAAGTGGAACTGGCTCGCGAGATGCTGGGTCTCAATGAAAGTGAAGCAGAGATGCTTCCTGGATTGGGACGAGGCCAAGCTTTATGGAAGGTTGGAACGCGGTCTTTTCTCGTCGACCATATTCTGGGCCAGAGCGAGAAGGCTATTGTTGATACTGACGCACGAATGTAGAAGGAAAAAGTGAACCAAGCACCTGCACAGACGTCGAAGAACTTAGGTCTTGGACCTATGGAAATGATGGCCGTCGTCGTTGCCATTATCTTCCTTGTCGTCGCATTTTTCGTTTATCTGGCAGGTCAGGTTTCTGGATTAGTTTTTAAAGGCCATTGGCCCGATACAACAATAAGCGACTTTCCTTCCATAGCAGCACGCGCTCTTTCGAACCCAGGCAACCCCGCGGCGGCATGGCCGCAACAAGCAGCTGGTCAAGTTCCTGGCGCAATTGCTTATTACTTAACATTTATTGTTTTGTTGGTGGCTGCAGTTTTCATTGTGAAATTCGGCCGCGATCTATGGCAAGGAACCCGACGTAAAGACGCGAACAACGCCCAGTGGGCACGTGGTCGAGATATTA
>CALMUU010000214.1 GCA_937872965.1 uncultured Actinomycetes bacterium | reverse complement strand
TGTCGATGTGCGTCTGCAAGGAGTGCAAATATTTTTTCTGGGGATGCTTTGATTACACGCGTTGCGCTGACGGATTGATTCACGAAGAACAAGCTATACAAAGATGAGACGGATTCTTTGATTCGCACTCTTCGCAAATAATCATTTGTGCGCCACAGGGCTCATTCGAGCAATGAGAGAAGTGATCTGTTGTGGCCCCACATTCGCGACACGAACTAATCGTCGCAGACTTATCAGAGAAAGCTTGTTGAATACGTCCGTCGAATACATAACATTTTCCTTCCCAGAAACCTTTGTCGCCGAACTCTTTTCCATAGGTAACAATTCCACCATCAAGTTGGTAGACATCTTGAAAACCTCTGTTCTTCATTAACACAGTCAGAATTTCACATCGAATGCCACCCGTGCAATACGTCACGATAGGGCGATCTTTTAAGTCTGCATATTCAGGCTTTTCAATCTCTGTTAAAAATTCACGACTGGTATTTACCTGAGGTACAACAGCATTTTTAAATTTTCCTACACTGCTTTCGTAAAGATTGCGCCCATCAAAAAAGACGACGTCATCACCGTGTTTGTGAAGAAAATCGTGGAGTTCGCGTGGACGCAAACGACCGCCGCCGCCGATAACTCCCGTTTCATCATCGACCTTTATTTCTTCGGGAGCTCCAAAAGATACGAGTTCTGGTTTTGCCTTAACGCTTAATCGAGGAAATTCATCGCCTTCCATCTCGCTCCACTTATAGTGAATGCCTCGAAAAATATTGCTGGCGTTCATCGCTTTTTTGTAATACCGCACAGCATCGATGTCTCCCCCCAGTGTTCCATTAATGCCATGAGGGCTAACGATTACGCGTCCGAGCAAACCCAATCGCAGACATAGTTCATGTTGCCAGAGCACAGTCATATCAGGGTCAGCAAGATTGACGAACTTATAAAAGAGAATGGACTTTTTCATGAAGTCATAAGTTTACTAATGAAACATTGGACCCTGCTAATAAAGGGTTAAGGTCTGCCTTCTCGTCTCTCCCAAGGTATACAGATTCAGTTTGCCTTCCAAATCTCCGGCACGTCAGTCGCGTAAATCGGAATTAATTACTTAATACCTATCGGTTCTGTGCTTAGGGCAATATGAGTATCGATTTTTTGAGTTTTAATTAAGATCGATTTTGTATTGGGAACGCTAAATGGTTGCTCTTCGCGAATATTTCTCGTTTTGTCTTCGAATATGATTACATGGCTGCCCTTGGATAGATCTAGTTCTTGAGAGAATGCAATGGGCGGCATTTGCTCCACAGGCTTAACCGAATCATTAAGAATAACTTTATTATCGATTGTAATTTTGATGGATACTGTTTCGTTGAGAGCATGATCTAAAACTAAATGCACGCTGGCCGTGTTTTTTGGTTTACTTTCTTTGGAATCATTGCCTGCAAATAAAGTGTAACTCAACCCTGCAATCAAAAGAATGGCTAGAACAGCTACCAGGGTCATAATATTTTTTTTACTCATTACAGTCCTCATCTCGTATCCACAGATATTAGGTGAGACGTCGTAAGAGGATGGTTAAGTTCCCTGGCGTTGACATCTTTATTGCCCGGGATTCGAAGGCTAAAAGCTACGTTTGTGGAAAATGTGGCGGAGGGAGGGGGATTTGAACCCCCGAGGCTATTAACCTGCCAGTTTTCAAGACTGGTGCATTCGGCCGCTCTGCCATCCCTCCGCCGAATATTGTAATTGGTGCACTCTGCCGAGAACGATCCTTAACGAGAAAATTGCTGTCGTGTGGGTCTTGTCTGCCTAAAGGTGAGGTTTATCCGCGGATCGCTAATTTTTGCGGTTTTGGCGAGTTGATGTTTCCAGAAGTGTTGCGTGACGCCGCGCATGATTAACAAACTTCCGTGTTCAAGTGTGATTGATACCGTTTCATTTGTATGAATGTGACGGAAATCGAAACGACGTTCCGCTCCCAAACTTAATGATGCGATGGTTGCTTTGCGTGGCTGTTGAGCTTCTTCATCACAGTGCCAGCCGACTCCTTGTTTACCCGTCGCATATAGATTAAAAAGACATGCATTGAATTGTGTGTGAGCGTATGATTCAACAAGAGTAATCAGTTTTCGAATTTCGTTTTTCCAGAGTGAAGACCTCGCGATTGATGCGTGAAGCGAACTTTTTTCATCAAACCAAGCAATTTTGCGTTCACTGACGTAGCTTTTCCCTGCGGTTATTCCCCGGTCGTTTTTCCAAGAAATATTTTCCAAGAACGTATGGAGGTAGTGGTCTGCCTCGTTGAGATTGAGGACAGATCCAAAATATATGGCCTCGCCATCCTTAAGGAGAATATTGGTAGGCTCGATAAAGTCGGGGAAGAGTTTCAATTCTTTCATCATGTGTGTACATCGTATAAAACGGGTACGACAAAATCACAGCCTCTGATTGTATAAAGCGTCTATCCGTGCTTTGGCTAGTGGTTTTCCACAGCCAGGGTCCCACCCTGGAAAGGGTTTAGGGGGTGGGTGAGAGGACTTGTTCGCCGCCCATGAAGGGTTGCAAAACTTCAGGAATAGCGAATGAGCCATCGGCCTGTTGCGCGCGCTCCATCAGAAAGGTGAGCCCGCGACCAATAGCAATGGCCGTACCGTTGAGTGTGTGCACGAGTTCTGTTCCTTCTTCACCCTTGACACGAATATTTCCTCGACGTGATGCAAAGTCCAGATAGTTCGAGCAACTGGTGAGCTCGCGATACGCCCCTTCGCTGGGTAGCCACACTTCGACATCATATTTTTTGGCTGCGGCTGGGCCTAAGTCGCCACTAGCGCAGGCGATTACGCGATAGCTAAATCCGAGGGCCTGACAGATTTCTTCTTCGATGGCCAAAATCTTTTCGAATTCATCCCAGGAATCTTCGGGTCGTGAATATAAGAACATTTCGACTTTGTCGAACTGGTGTACACGAAAGATGCCGCGTGTATCTTTTCCATACGTTCCTGCTTCACGACGGAAACACGATGAGAACCCGCAATACTTCAAAGGAAACTTATCTGCCGGAATTGTTTCTCCACGATGAATTCCTGAAAGAGGAACTTCGGACGTTCCGACCAGAAATAAGTTGTCTTCTTCTAGTTGGTACACCTGATGTCGATCAGTAGGAAAGAAACCTGCTTCTTCCATTGTTGATTCGCGCACCAAAACGGGAGGCACAATCGGCGTGAAACCGTTCTGGGCTAACAAGTCCATTGTCCATTGAACAAGGGCGAACTCGAGACGCACGGCGTCGCCGGCCAAGTATGCGAAGCGTGATCCGCTAATGGTCGCACCTTGCTCGGAAAGCACCCATCCCATGTGTTCGCCGTAATCAGCATGATCCATTGCAGGAGCCAGATATTGTTCTCCGACGGTTTTAATGACTTCGTAATCATCTTCGCCACCGACGGGAACTGATTGATGAATAGGGTTTGGTATTTGCAAGATGAGTTCGCGGTACTTTGCATCGATTTCCGTCATTTTTGGTTCAAGTACTTCGAGCTCTTCTTTAATTGCATTAGCTTGAGCAAGTTTATTTTCACGCTCATCAGGTGCAGTTTTACCTATTTCTTTGGAAACAGCATTTCGTTGAGAGCGAAGTTCTTCCACCAATGTCGTGAGATCGAACTTTTGGCGTTCGACGTCAAGAAAGGTATCAATGAGTTCAGGCGCAACCCGCTTTGCTTCAATTCGTTTTCGGTAACCGGGGTCATCGGCGAGAAGTTTACGATCGATCATCTTTGAGTCCTTTGTTGCACGAAGTTTATGACTGTTCGACTTTGCCTTGGAGATCAGCCAACCATTGGTCGGTATCTTTCCATACTTTTCCATTGCCTGATTGAAATTCTCCGGTGTCGCCAGCTACAGGATACGAGCCGAGGAACTTAATATCTGCATGTTCTGTGCGTACATGAGATAGGCAGTCAGCAATGTCATCGTTGGCGATGTGTCCTACAAAATCCATGAGAAAACAGTATTGACCCAAACCTTCTTTTGTGGGTCGTGATTCCAATTTCGTTAAGTCAATTCCACGTGTGGCAAATTCCGACAAGATGGCAAGCAGTGAACCGGGACGGTTGGCTCGTTGAAAAACAGAGATAGATGTTTTGTCATTTCCTGTTGGGCTCGGTATGCCATTTCCTATGACAACGAAACGAGTTTGGTTGATGTCACGATCTTGAATGTGTGTGTCGAGAATAGCGAGCTCGTACTTATGTGCTGCTTCAAGAGGACAGATCGCAGCAGAAGTGAGATCATTCGATTCAGCAACGTTATGCGCTGCGCTAGCTGTCGAGTCACTTGATTTGGTGCGAGCATTGGGAAGTTGCGTGTCGATATACGTTCGACACTGAGCAAGCGCGTGAGGGTGAGACAATATGGTGCGCACGGCGCCAATGTCGGAACCAGTTTTGCCTGCCAAGCAGAGTGAAATATTGTGATCGATCTCGCGCTGAATCATCGCTTCAGAGTCAAAGACCAACATGTCTAAAGTCAGAGCAACGGATCCTTCGATAGTGTTCTCAAGAGGGACAACACCAAGAGAACATTTGCCAGAATCGACTGCGGCAAAAACCTCAGCAATTGATTGATAGGGAATGAGCTCTTTGTCGGAGAGGTCCGGTTGACTGAGGGCTGCTTCTTCGCAGAATGTTCCATAAGGGCCAAGGAAGGCAACGCGGTTGCTCTCGTTGTTGACTATATCCTGGCCTGTCATAAGGGTTCCATTGTAGCTGTGCACAAGTAATCGTTTCCTGAATAATTAGCGTTAAATCGGGAAATTGTCACTATGGCCACCAAAATAAGTGGTCGAAAGATAGAGAGTCATGGCAACTTTTACTGATAAAGAGCATCTCGATACTGAACGTATCCAGCGTGGTTATCAGCGCCTTGCGAGAAGACACGTCCCTTTCGCGAATTCGAGGCCCTTCAGGAATCTCGATCGATCTCTTCGATTTAGTGCACAATATCTTGAGACAGACGAGGAACCCCAATTTTGCGTTGTAGATGGAATCAGCGAAGTTGCTAGCGAGAACTTTTCTTTATCTCACGATGCAACACGATTTCTGCAGGATATGACAGGTGAAAGTTTCCAACCATCGTTTGCATCGTCGGAACGATTGCTTAAGGATTTTATTCATGCAACTCGACGAGTTGCAAAGGATGGTCAATCGGTTATCCATATTGCACATAACGATACAGATTCGTTCGATTGCACGATTGTTATGAGGAAAAATTCTCTTATGTTTCACTTTCTGAAAGTGTCTCATAATGGAAAGAGATTTTGGCAAACCAGCACAGTTCCTTTAGTCGATAATGATTTTGAGAACACGGATCTGGAGGAATGGAAAATATCTTCGAGTGTTCTCGAAGCGCTGGATGAAGCTCTAGGCATTTTCGTTCATGAGCCCCATGAGATTGACACTCTGCTCGGCGCTGAAGCAGGAAAGTCTTTAAATAAGTTGCGATACCTAGTGAGTGACGGGCGCATGCAACAAGCATTTATTGCCGATCAGGTTGCATTATATTCTTCTGACTTACTCACAGATCGTGTTGTTCAAACGATGTGCTTAATGATGACGCAAAGTTGGGTGGAACCAAATTTTGAGGGTACATACAACGGTCTCACAAGGGCAGAGATGCCCGACCTTCTTGGTGAAGATCGTTTTAGTAAAGGAAATTGTGTTGAATGTTCTGTTGTGTTAGGTATCAACTTCCATGGTGGAATTGAGGGTCGACTAGTGCCTCCTCGATTACGCATTGTTCCATCCTATAAGGCCCTTTGCTTAGATCCGCCACGTATCAATTTGCAGGATCTCGATCCTCTTTCGGAACAAACTCTTCCTTCACGTGTTTTTGGAACTGAAACTCCTGTTGTGCCAAGGACGAGCATCAATGAGTGTGGAATAACCGAAGATGGCGCCGTTGTTACAATTCCAGGTCATGCTTTCTTTGTTCGACTGAGTGAAAGTGGGCTCGACGTGTATGACACAGCAATGGGGTTTGCTGGCCCGTGGGATGTGTACGAATCATTTATGGCCTATACAGGGCAAGTTTGTGAAGTGACATCAGTATGCTATGCCAAGGCATTCGATCGCGATCGTGTTGCTTTTCCGCGACTTTGTCGTGATCTATATAGAGATCCAGCCGTTGAGCAGCTTGCTATCGAATACTATTCTTCTCTCGACCGACGTTATCGTGACGACGGTCTTGTGAGTCTTTATGGAAAATGGAACTTAGCGTTGGGTGCATCTCCCGACAAGATTGCGCAGGCATTTCAAATCGAATATTCAGCAGTTCAAGATATAGATTGCCCTGACCCTGATTTACATCCTGAGCTGGGGTGGGAACACGTGCAGGACCTGCTCGCGCCGCAAGAGAGAGGGTTCGTTTGCCTGGAGGTCAGGGAACATAGTGTGAATACATTTATAGGAAATCTGATTGTTTTTAAGCAAGATGAAACATATTTTGTTTCGTGTCATCCGGCCAGCGTTTTTACTGATGACATCGTGAAGCAATTTAAAGATAAACCGCTGCTGCAAACCGCGAGCGTGTTGTCTTTCGGTGGGAATGATCTTGCACGGATGCACGAAATTTACAGCGCGGCCACTGCCCATCCCGCGATTGTTCGCTTATCGATTCACGACTAACTATTGAGGTTGCGCAAGAGCGGAGCAACGTCGACCAAGGTATCGAGAAGTTGTTGAAGAAGATTGACCGCGAACTCATCGGTGAGATCCCCGTTGTCATCAAAAAGGTCGCCGGTTGGCGCGATGAGCACTTCAGGTCCGGGTACAACCCAAACTTTATTGTGTAACAATGAAGAACGGATAGCCATTTGCGAACGCACTGAACCCAGACGACCGCCGCCGACTCCAGCAAGGGCGACTACGTGATTATTGATGGGCGCGTTTGGCCCGCCCAAGCTCATCCAATCGATAAAGTTTTTCATCGCGGTTGTCATTGACCAGTTGTATTCTGGGGTTGTTATAAACAGTGCGTCGGCTTCGCGAACTTTGCCCGACAACGCATAAACGCTATCGGGTAGTTGCCCTCGCTCCTCGTTTCCCGTATAGAGGGGGAGTTCGATGGAAGCTTCTTCGAATTCAACAGTAGAGGGGAACATCTGACTTGCAGCCCGCAATAAAGCAGTATTCTTAGATTCTTTGTGAAGACTGCCTGAAATGCCTAATATATTCATGGTGTATGAGACTAGCAGGGGTTTTAGCTGCGATTATGTCTAAATCTGCCCGTATCGGGACAATTAATTGTTCTCGGGCGAAAAGGTCGCTAGAATTGATGGGAGGTTACTCGGAATGTACTTGGTATTGATGAGTTGGTTCTTGGACAAGTCGTAAGGATGGGGAAGCGAAATGTGGAAATTTCTCACCAAAAATGTATTAGTTCCACTCGGAACAATTGCTCTTACCGCATTGATTCTAGTGGGTGGGTGTACGGGACTTATACGCGCTGGTCATGATCATGGCGATTTTGCGGATGAAGATTCCCCTGCAGTCCAAGAGTTACTTGAAGAGTTCCCAGGAGCGGGACCATTCCGTATTCTGCCCGATGGTCGAAAAGGCCACGCATTTACCGACACTCTACAATTTCGCTGGCAAGGGTGGAAGTGTAAAGCTGAAATAAATACTTTGTCTACAGACGTTGTTGAAGAACCTGTTTGTACCGCTTTCGGTGTTACAAGGACAGAACCACGCTTTGTTGGGAAAGATGATGTGGATTCTAACAAAGAGGTACCTTTAGGAAAGCCACAAAGAAAAATTGGAAGCCACAAAGGAGTGAATGGTCTCGATGCGAAAGAAAGGGCAGTTGCAATTTTGGCGGGAAGAGATCATGCTCGACGGGCGCAAGAAGATGGTTTGGGAAAAGTTTTCGCGTATTCGGGCCGTTAAATTTAGGCCTGGCCTGAATTACGAGCGAACAGTTCCAAAAGATCTTTCTAAAGAATCAGAGATGACTTGATTGATTTCCGAGGGGGCACTGACGAGTCCCAGTGACGACCAAGCGAGTGCACCTTTCACGGCGATCCAGAGATGACCATCACATCCAGGGGTAATACTGTCGAGCACTAAACGTTCAGCAATGCGAGAATCAATTCCACAGGGTATGGCTTCAGCTAAGTCAATAACTCCATAACTTCGCGAGAAGAGCTCCGTTGTTTTTCTATTTCCTGTATTTGGCGGACCGTTGGCTGCAATATCAAAGCTTTCCAGATTGATCCATGAAATATTCTGCTTGAGATCACCCACCAGGAAAATCACATTCTCCATTTGGGAGAACTTCTCTATTATTTCCCTCTTTTTATCCGAAGCCAGACGATGAAAAGAATAGTTGGCCGTCACAACAATGATTTCGTCCTTGCCGCCCATGTGAGAAATATCCAACCCAGCAAGCGCTGTCGGCGCATTTCCGAATACCGTCGCGAGTGCGCCGAACTGTGAAAGATGTCCACCGTTTACGGAGACTTGGATTGGTTCGAGTCCAAGCACGCGTGCGCCGTCGGGACCTTGCGTGAATTCAACTAGATCATCGTAAAAGTGCGGTGTTTGTTCCAAACATGTAATGGCTACTTCTGGCATATTCGTAATACGGCCCCGTAGTTTTATGGTTTGAATAAATGCGGCATCGGTGGCACCGTGTCCTGACCCGACATCGAAGATTCTGACCCGTGCACGCTGCGGTGTGCGGAGAGAAGCGTAAAGAAGTATTCCTTCAAGGGTTTGAGCGATATTGGCATTTGAAATATCCAGATGAGACATTGCAGTATAAGAATCATTCTCCCATGTGGCCGGGGAATTTGCGCGCAATCTTTCTGTGATCCCTACACCGGATGTCATTGTCTGGTCTCTGAATATTGCCCCGTAATTTGCTGCGGCAACTGCGCCTTGATACCCGCGGTCGTCTGTATCGCCACAGAAAGCTAAATCTGCTGTGATCACTTGATGAATAGCATTAGGTACGGTCATTGCAAACTGCGGGTCAACACGATGAAGCTCGCCTGCCAGAATTGCTTTTTGATGTTCGACAAGTGCGTCACCACTGATATGGAGTTCCTGCGCGAGATAGCTTCTGTTTGATACCTGATAAAGCGTGCTGGCGATTCCTAGGCCCTTGGCTGATGCATGAGCATCTAATCGTCCAGCTTCGATTTGGTCTCGAGCGCACATACACATACGGGAAAGATACGGCCCATAGACAATGGTTCGCACACCTCTTTCCAATACGGAACGAGTGAGGTCACGATCGTTAAGCTCTCCGTTCCGAACCAAAAATTCGATTGCATCATCAGCTTCATTTGGCCCAGGTGGCACTAGTTCGGGGTCTGCGAGCGGCATTCAAGCAGTCTACCAAAAGACGAAGAAAGCCACAAATAGTACTTATTCCAACAAGTCTACAAGAATAAGTTTAAACTGTAGATGTATGACCATGTATAATCATGCTTTATATTTCCTATATTAATTCTCTGAAGCACCAAGACATCAAAATCTTGATGTCTTGGTGCTTTTACTATACAATCACACCATGAGGACAACGATGACACTAGAAGATGATGTGGCACAAGGGTTGCGCCAACGAGCAAAGGAGAAAAAGCAATCATTCAAGGTGGTTGTTAATGATGTCTTGCGCGCGGGTTTGGCAGCAGAACACATGCAAAGTGGTAATCGGAATGAGGACGATATGCGCCGCAAAGAAATCTTGGATCATTTTGATGACCCAAGTCGTGTGACCTTCTCAAAAATGGGGATCCCTACAATCGATTCTGGAGAAATACTTATACCGCATGACATGCCAGCTTCTCTCGCACTCGAATTGTATGAAGAGGACAAACCTTTATGACGGGACGTATTTTTGGCGGGAGCTTTTAGGGATGACGCGTGATAATCGACATTAACGTATTGATGTATTTAACCCATAAACGCTATTCCCAAAATCCAAAATTGTTGGATTGGTTCAATGCTGTACTTGACAACAAAATACGTATAGGCATTCCTTATATGTCGATATTGGGGCTAGTACGCCTATCAATGAACTCAAAAGTAATCGCGGTGCCGTTGAGCCCACAACAAGCGATGGCTGTAGCAAGACAATTTTTAGGACTTCCGCATGTATGGACGCCAGAGCCCCAAGATGGTTTTGATGAGATACTGACAAAGTTGATGGTTGACTATCACCTCACGAACCCAAATAATGTGATGGACGCATATATAGCAGCGTTGTGTATTCAGAATTCTGTGCCAATGGTTACATGTGATACTGGTTTTCGAAAGTTTCGCGAGTTACATGTTATTGATCCCACAATTGAGAAATAATCACATAAAAAATAACGCTATGTTTAAAGGCGTTCGGGGCTTTTGATTCCTAAAAGATCTAAACCTTGGCGAAGTGTTCGAGCGCTCAAGAAGCACAGGGCCAATCGGCTCTTACGCAAGGAATCTTCAGGCTCTTTCAACACTGGGCAGTTTTCATACATTGATGTAAAGCTCTGAGCGAGTTCAAAGAGATATGTGCACAGTCGATGGGGTTCAAGAGTTAGTTCAACTTCACGGATAACTTCGTCAAAACGACTGAGCTGTTTAATGAGAGTTGCTTCGTGGGGAGATGAGATCACGAACTCTGATTGAGGGCCGAACGCCACATCATCTGGTAGCGCTTTACGAATAAGAGAATTGATTCGTGCAATCGCATATTGCAAATAGGGTGCAGTGTTTCCTTCCATTGCCAACATGCGGTCCCAGTCGAAAACATAATTCTTTGCACGGTTGTTTGATAAGTCTCCGTATTTAATTGCGCCGATACCTATTGCTTCAGCCAGTTCCGTACGCTCTTCATTTGAAAACTCACTCGACTTTTCTGCAATCAATTTTCCGGCACGATCAATTGCTTCATCCAAGAGATCGCTGAGTTTCACGACATCGCCTGATCGCGTTTTAAAGGGCGTTCCATCTTCCCCCAAGATCGAACCAAAGGCCGCATGTTCGGGTGACGTATGGTTGATCCAGCCTGCGCGTTGTGCCACGTCGAAAATGATTTGGAAGTGTTGACTTTGCCGAGCGTCGACGGCATAAATAACTCGATCGGCTTTATCGACGTCTGCGCAATATTTTAAGGTTGCAAGATCAGTTGTGCCGTAACCATATCCACCATCTGATTTTCTAATGATGAGCCCGAAAGGGTTTCCATCACGATCAACAACACCATCCTTGTAAACGACGAGAGCTCCATCGCTTATAACGGCTATGTCTTTTTCTTCTAGTTCACTGCAGATGTCGGCGAGCATGTCGTTGTAAAAACTTTCACCGCGTGAATCTTGAGCTGTGAGTAGTACCCCAAGACGACTGTAAACAGTAAGAAGGTGTGTCATTGTTTCGTCGTAGATGTGTTTCCAAGCACGCAAAGAATCTGCATCTCCACCCTGCAGAAGGGAAACGCGTGCACGTGCACGCGTTGCGAACTCTTCATCAGATTTAAACCGTGCTTGCGCTTGCTTGTAGAACATATCCAAGTCATCCAAGTGGGGAAGCGTCTCGGGAATTTTGCCGTCGACGCAAAGAAACTCCACCAGCATTCCAAACTGTGTACCCCAATCGCCCAAGTGATCTTGCTTGATTGTGGTGTGACCGAGGAACATCAACGTTCTGTTGAGAGAATCGCCGATGACGGTTGAGCGCACATGACCGATGTGCATTTCTTTGGCGATGTTGGCGCCACCATAATCGACGACAATTCGTTGCGGGTGAGCAACAGATGCAACTCCACTTCGGTCGTCACCGAGAAGTTTGTTTGCATAGTGAGTAAGCGCTGCAGAAGAGAGGGTGACATTGATGAATCCAGGGCCTGCAATTTCGGGTTCAATGCCAACTAAGTCGCCAAGATCTAAGTGCTCGAGAATTTTCTGTGCAACATCGCGAGGCTTTTCTCCCAGAGTTTTCGCCAATGCCATTGCCGCATTAATCTGAAGGTCGCCGAATTCGGGCTTGGCGCTCCAACGCACAACAGGGTCGTGATCGCCCGGAAAAGCCTGGCTGATCGCAGCACGAGCGGCATCTTCGACGCGAGAATAGAGCGATTGCATAGGGGGTAATCCTAGCTTTTTCTCTGTGAAAGTTTCCCTCCAATGGTAGAATGAAGCCATGCCATTGCCGTTTGATGAAGATACGCAAATGAAAATCGATTCCTTATGCCGAGAATATGGTGTGGGGAAACTCTGGCTTTTTGGTTCGTACGCGCGTGGCGAACAAACCGACGAATCGGATTTTGATTTTGTGTATCTCATGAATCGCAAAGAATACGGCTGGGAGATCTACGTGTTCGCTGACGAGCTGGAAGAAGTCTTGGGGAGGAAGGTCGATATCGTTCCATATCTTTACATGAAACCACCTTTCAAAGCACGTGTGGAAAAAGAAATGGTTTCCGTCTATGAAGCAGCGTGATCTAGACGCATTTCATACAATACGAGAGATGTGTGAAGCAATTATCGTCGATACGAAGCTGCTTTCATTCGAAGAATTTCAAGGCAATAGATCTGTATTTGATGCAACGATGTGGAGAATCACGATTATTGGTGAGGCTGCAAACAGAGTTAGCGCTGAGATCTATGAACAGCATGCAGGTTTTACTTTGAAGCCCGCAATCAGTATGCGACACCGCATTGTCCATGGCTATGACACAGTCGACGACGTCTCAGTATATAGAGTTGCAACTCTAGATATTCCAAATTTGCTCGCCGAGCTAGATAAAAGAGGCTTGTAGTCCTCAATCTGATTTCATAAACTTGACCCGCGGGCAGAGTCCCTTCGCGCGAACCCTAGGTTCTGTGGAAGAATAGAACCTTATGACAGGGACGCTTCCAACTTACGAGACATCTTCGCGCTCGAGTGAATCGTCCTCTCGCTCTAGCGTGAATCGTCAAATGCCACATAACATTGCGGCTGAAGAATGCTTGATCGGTTCCATGCTTCTCAACCGAGACGCAATTTCATCTGCCATTGAAATGCGTGTTGACCCCAGAGATTATTACAAACCAGCGCACGGAGAAATCCATCGCGCGGTCATGACAATGTATAACCGTGGCGATGCAGTCGATGAAGTCACACTCATGGAACAACTCAGTCGCGATGACACGCTCGATAAAGTGGGCGGCAAATCTGCGATCTTGGCTCTTCAAGCCGCACCCCCTTCATCAACTAACGCAGCCCATTACGCAAAGATTGTTACCGACCATTCACAGCTACGAGCGATGATCATGGCAGCCAATGATATTGCAGAGATGGGATACTCAGCGCCTGAGTCAATTCCTCTTGTTCTTGATCGAGCAGAGACGATGATTTTCGATGTTGCTGAACGTCAAGTGACCGATTCATTGGTGACGTCGCGTGACAGCGTGAATGCTGCGATGAATCACTTGGAAGAAATGTATGGCAAGAGTGATGATGTGACGGGAGTTTCGACTGGCTTTTATGATCTTGATGAGCTGCTGCTTGGTTTGCAAGAAAATGCTCTCTACATTCTTGCTGCTCGACCTGCCATGGGTAAGACCGCTGCAGCTTTGGGAATTGCAGCCAACGTTGCATTAACGTCGAAAAAACCGACGATGATTTTTTCGATGGAAATGGGTCACCTTGAATTAACGAAGCGATTGCTCTCTGCTGAAGCGCGCGTTCCTTTTCGTGATCTTCAAACAGGGAAAGTTTCCACAGATGACTGGGAAAAACTCGGACATGCTGTGGGCCGTCTTGCCGATGCACCTCTCTTTATTGATGACAACCCGCACTGTACGGTAATGGAAATGCGTGCGAAGGCTCGACGTATCCGTGCCCGACACGGAGAACTCGGAGCAATTGTTATTGACTATCTTCAGTTGATGAGTTCGAGCGGTTCAGCAGAATCACGTCAGATTGAAGTATCTGAAATGTCACGTGGTCTGAAGATTCTTGCCCGCGAACTTGAAGTTCCCGTCATTGCTCTTTCGCAGTTGAACCGTCAACTGGAATACCGCCAAGATAAGCGCCCGATGTTGGCTGACCTTCGTGAATCGGGTTCACTCGAGCAAGATGCCGACGTTGTTATGTTCCTTTATCGCGATGAGGTGTATAACCAAGAGAGTGAATCAAAGGGTGTGTGTGAAGTAATTGTCGGCAAGAACCGTAATGGTCCCACAGGTACCATTCGGCTTGCGTTCCTCGACAAGTACACCAAGTTCGCCAACATCGCTCGTAATACCGGATAACAAAAGCGGGCCCGTAGGCCCGCAGTTATTTCAATAAGGGTGACATTAACGTTTTGGCAGGACTGCTACTCCGCCTGGGCGTAACGTGGTGTTAGTTGGTTGATCGTAGAGGTAGGCAACATTATTGATCGATCCAACGATCCGAGTGGGAGAATTCGCGAAGACCAAAGGCCCGCTATATAAAGGGTCATCGCTAGACAATTCATGGCTCCACAGTATGTCTCTGCTATTAATGTCGACGGCTTCCATGGTTTGGCTTGTGATAGTTGTGTTTGGGCCATTATCGACCAGCCCTGCTGTGCTGGTTAACACAAGTGCATATGTTTTCCCTTTGGATTGGATGATATCCAATATCTCACTTTTATCAAAACCTTGAAGATGCAGATCTTTCGCGATAGATACATTCTTGGTGAGATCCGCGATGAAATAGCGAGGCTTAATCTCTGTGGTAGTTGGGGCGATATTTTGATGCCGAGTTGAGTATACAAAACGATTATCGTCGATCCAAATTACATCACTGATCCACGTTGGGTTTCCTGAAATAGTTTCAGGTTTGAGCTCACGCTTCTTATTTGTTTTTGCATCAACAACAAAAATGCTTTCTGGAGTGTCGCAAGAAGGATCAAGTTCTATGTATTTTTTGCCACTGGGAGAATAGAGACGCTCTATGTAGCCGGTGTAGGTTGACGTACCACTGGTGAGGTTTACGGTTGAGAATCCAAATGGAACATCACATTGAGTATATCGATTCACAGCGATTTCGGGACCTGAAACACGTTTAATATTTAAGTTTACAGGGAATCCTGACCCGTCAGGGCCCGCATCATTAGGCAACGAGTAGAGAACTTGGTTACTCGTTCCATCAAGGACATCCATGGCCGTGACAACTTCATAACTAGCTGCACCATCTATTTCGGGAGGAACAGTTGCTACTGTTGCGCGAACAAGATATGTGTCTTTAAGAAGTTCTTGTTCGTTTGTTAGTGGAGCAGTAGTTGTAGTCGATGTAGCGACAGGATCTTTTTTCTTCTTGTCGACAGTTTTAATTCCTTCTTTCGTTCCACCGTTGTTTGCAACGACAAGAACTCCGCCTGTGATTGCGATGATGACCGCAGCAGCCGCTGCTGCGGAGACAAGTTGTGTTCGTCGGCTGATGCGTCGGTGGTGGGTGGTTGATTCTTCCATGATTGCCTCCCAGGCATGTGTTGTGGGTTGTGCATTGTTTGTTGCGAGTCGCTTCATATCGTCTCGCAGTTCTTGATGAAATGTTTCATCGATCTCTGGATCTTCGGAGAATGTGTTGTCGTTCATGACTTGTCCTTTAATGCGCGGTGCAGGGATATGACGCCGCGGGTGATGTGTTGCTTGACGCTACCGATGGAAATGTCGAGCGCTGAAGCAATTTCTGGATGACTAAGGTTTTCTAAATAAGCCAACGAGATGCATTCGCGTTGGCGGCGAGGCAACCCAGCAAGTGCGTTTTTAAGCGCGATGCTAGAAGCAGATAGTTCTGTTGCATCACTTCTGTGTGCTGTGTTGTCGAGGGTTTCTTGATTAACTACTGCGAGGTGTTTTCTTTGGGTTTTCCGTTTGCGAAGCTGAGAACGTGATTGGTTCACGACTGCAATTCGGATGTAGTTAAGCGCGTCACCCTCTTTGAAGTGAACGCGGTTTTTCGCGGCAGAGGTAAAAACGTGTTGAACGACCTCTTCTGCGGATTCGATGTCGTCGACGAGTGTGCGGGCTAAACCAACGAGCATGTTGTAGTGATCAAAATAACATTTCTCTAATACTGAAGAATCAAGTGACACGACGGTAGGGGACATAAAGGAAGTCTCCTTCGAAATCGACGGCACGGAGGGGATTTGGGGTTCCGTACCGTCGATTCTTGTACCCAATATTGCGAACATGTAGTTAGAGACGCATGAAGTGCCTCTTTGGTTGACAAATATCTTTCAGATTCCAGAAAATCTAAAAGTCCTAGTCAGAGATACAAAAAAGCGGGCCCGGAGGCCCGCTCTTCATGTACTTAGTCGCTATGTGATCGGAGAGATCCAGAATATAATCAGAGCTTTCCTTATTCCTTGGGAAGTAAAAGCATCCCGTCTATGAATCCACTTTTCTTGAGTGAGTGGTCGTAATACCACCCACGTTGGTCGGGCGAACCGCCAAATGCTGACCCGACAACGACGTTAGTGCTATTTCCAAAGAACAATTGATTAGTAACAAGGCTTTGTGTCTTGATATCGATCGAGTCCATCCAAACCTTCTCTTGGTGGGTGATGTCAACAATGCCAATGTACTGTTGAGTGATAGATGCGGACTTGTCGTGGATAGTCTTTGTAAAGAGCGCATATGTTGTACCTTTAAATGTCTTGAAATCGGCTACATCAAAGTGAGTTTTACTGTTGCCTTTGAGCAATGCGGACACAAGAGGCGCATTTTTAAGAGAAATGTCTTTTGTGAGATCAATAACTTTCCAAGCGAGTTCTCCATCTTTTTTCTTCTCTGTCACCGTCATTGTTTGCACAGCGACTGTGGTTTCATTTATCCACTTAATGACTACAGGAGATTCACCCGGGATTACAGGTTGGTCGAATCTTTCTAGTTCATCAGGAGTAAATGATTCACGTAAGTCTGCAGTGATCTCCACCTTAAATGGCTTTTGATCTGCGAAGACCTCTTCTTTAATTACTTGCGTAGTTCCTGTTGCTGAGTTAACAACGGTGATGTTGCCCGAACTGTTTGTGCATCCAATTCCAATTTCTGCGTAACTTGTTTTATTAGGAGAGTAGATTCGTTCTACGCTTCCCCTACTGGTAACTGACCCAGTAGAAGGATCATATTCAAAGGTTGAATCCGAAGCATCACATTGTGGTTTTGTTCGAAATACGGCAATTTTGCTTGCATTATTGAGAAAGTGAAAACGTGCGGGGTCAGCATCGCTCGTGGTGATTTGCGGCAGTGTAGTGATGCGTGCACTTGTCGCACCATCGTAAACATCCAATACAACAGTATTGGCCGCTGGTTGCTTAACTTCTTTTACGATATAAATGTGATCTCGAATAGAGCTGGGAGCATCCCCTGTAATGCTTTGTGGAGGGGCAAGAGTCGTTACTGTAAGCGGATCATTTTTCTGCGAAGCGGTATGGGATGTATCAGCATTTGTTTGTACGAGTGCAACAACACCGGCTGTTATGCCAAGGACAAGTACAAGGGCTGCCGCAGTAGATAAAAGTTGTGTTCGTCGACTGATGCGTCGCGAACGGTTGTTTGATTCTTCCATGATGTGACTCCATCCAATTTCTTGTGTTTGATTTTCATATACGCTCGCGCTGTCTACGAGTGAACTTTGCACCTTGCGTGCCAAGTCTTTATCGAAGGATTCCTCTTCCATGGCTAGCCCCCAATTCTTTCTAGAGCGGTTTTGATTGTGTGCGTCGCTCGTGATAAATGTGTTCGTACGCTTGATTCCGAGATGTTCAAATATGTTGCTATCTCTGCTGTTTCTAACCCTTCGTAAAATTTCAAGACGACACAATGTTTTTGAGCGTGAGGCAAAGAGTTGATGAGTGCTGTAATTCTTTTGTTCTCGTTGTCTTTGTCGTTGGCAGCTGGAGCGTAAGGCGACTCAGCTTCAAGCTTTGAATCTTTTGCAGATCGAAGGAAGTTTTTTCGGTGATACTCTTTTGCTTTAAGAGCAATGGCCGCCTTAATATATGCATTCAAATCTTCGATCGAGGCACTTCGATTTTTCGCTTTGATAGCCGTCGAAATAAACACTTCTTGAACAATGTCTTCCGCTACTTCTCGCGGCAAGATCAGTAGGCAAGCAAAGCCAACAAGTTTTTTATAAGAACTTCTGAACAGTACTTCGAGCTCATCCAATAGGTTTGTTTTGGCGAAAGTTACAACGTCGGCAACTTCGCGTGTATCGTTTTCCACTGCAGATAATATAAGTGCATTCACATCACCTAAGTTGCATAACTCACCCAATATGTCTACAAATTGAAGTAATTCACAAAATTGCTCTTGAACTGGGGTTACACACAAAAAAGCGGGCCCGAGGGCCCGCTTGATAGAAGATAGAGAGGATCAGAATCGCGGTATTAGTAATCCGCCGTCGGGAAGCACCATGGTGTCTGTGGAACGGTCATAACCGAATGCTTGAGAACCCATGGAGTTAGAGACAGAGGCTCCGTAGATTTCTTGTGAAGTCTTCCCGAATGCCGCGTAATAGATTCCAGCATAATTTGGAATAGCGGGTTTTAGCGACCAGGTGAATGTATTCGATTCCAATTCATAGATAGCGATGTTGTTCTCAGTTCTGCCGTCGTTGTCATTCGGATCTGTCCGAACTCCAGATGCAAGAAGGTATGTCGTGCCGTTTTCAACTATTGCATCGTATATTGTTCCGAATCCCGCAGAGCCGCAACAGAATCCTTCTATTGGTGAAGCATTAATAAGCGAAATAGTTTTTCGTAAGTCGGCTGTGTACCAACCTATTTCACTTTCGGTAAAGTAACTCCCATCTCTATTAAGAATGGCAGTTTCTCCCTGGTATATAAATCGATTGTCATCAATCCAAATTACGGTACGAATGTCGTGTCTTTCAGTGAGAGTGACGGGTTTACCGTCTGCGTCGGTGGATGTAGTTGTTCGAGATTCCGGTTTGATGATTCTTTTTTTATTTGTCTTTGTATCAACAATCGTTACAGTTCCTGTTGTGTCGCTGACAATGCCTGTACCTTGACAGTCCGCTTGGATGTCAGCGTATTTGTTTCGTGATGGCGCATAGGCGCGTCGTGCGACTGTTAAGTCCTCTACGTTAAGAGTTTTTAAATTCACAGATGTCGAATTGATGGGGAGAGTTACTCCTTCGCAATATTCTTGACCGTCACGAAAGCTTATATGCCCTCCTGATGCTTGCGGTTCCCCATAGAACTCAAAATTCTTTGATGAGATGTCCTTTACCTTGGATCCTGATTCGGGATCAAATAAGGTTGGAGCTATCGTTCCATAAACCAAGCCGTAGCCGCCGTCAGCTAACTTCATCAAGTAAGAATTCTTCAGGAGCTTTTGTTCAGCAGTCAAGGGAATAGTTGCCGATGTCGCGACGGGATCCTTTTTCTTTTTGTCGACAGTTTTAATGCCATCTTCTGATCCACCGTTATTTGCAACAACAAGAACGCCTCCTGTGATTGCAATAATGACTGCAGCAGCCGCTGCCGCGGATAGGATCCCAGTTCGTCGACTTACGCGTCGCGAACGGTTGGTGGATTCTTCCATGATTGCCTCCCAGGCATTGTTTGTTGGTTGTTCGTTGTGATTCTGCAACGCGTCCAATGCGTTACTTACTCGGGTGAGTTCTTGGTTGTTGAGTTCGTTGTTTGCGTCGTCGTTCATCGTGCACCTTCTAATGCCGCGCTTAGATTCTTTAATCCGCGGGAAAGATGTTGTTTGACGGAACCTTCGGAAATTTCAAGCTCGGCAGCAATCTCTCGATGTGACATTGAGTATGTATGAAAGAGCATCACGCATTCACGTTGGCGCTGTGATAGAGCTGCAAGTGCTGAATGAACGACAGATGCATCGATGGGAAGTTCTACGGTTTCTTTAACGGGGGCATATGTATCTTCAACGGGAACAATGCTTAAGTGTTTGCGTGATACTCCTCGTTTACGCAACGCAGAACGAGCTTGATTCATCACCGCAGTTTTCATATAAGCCAACGCGTCGTCGTCAGTAAATCGGGGTTGCGCTGCAATTGCTTTAACAAAAGCCTCTTGGACAACATCGGCTGCACTGCTCAGGTCATCCACAAGAAGTCGAGCACTTTTTACAAGGATGTCATACGACGAAAAGTACACACTCTCGAGTTCTTGGGTACTGGTTGATTGTTGGCGCGTAGTGCGGATGCGTTGAGCTGAAGACGTAGTACCTACAGCTGGATTGTTGTCAACCATGAGTACAGTTTGGTGGAACCATGACTTAATGATGCGCGATGCTCGCTGTCTCGAGATTGGCCTGTTTGCACGAAACCCAGGGGTCGCAAACACATATCCATATGTGCCCGCTGGGGAAGGAAACGGATTTCGTGCAAACATGATGTACTAGACGCTTCAGGGCATCGATTCGTTGACACGGTGGAGTAATTATTTCGTTTTTATTAGGGGAGGGTCCGACCTTGGAAAGGATCGTGACCTTTGTAGGTCTTTTCCCCTTACTTTCCAAGATCAGACCCTATATAATCCGATTTTTGATGTCATTCCACCATATCTATACCTTGTAAGTTCATGTAAAAAGTATCAAGAAAGTGTTGACAATGGTGAGAACATCGTATAAACTACGTACATATGTTCGATCTTGAAGAAATCTGTGATTTGTGGGAGCAGGGTGCCCAGGCTTTGCGTGTGTATATGGATCAGAATCCCGAGGTGTCATCAGAGGAGATTGCTCGGGTATTTCGCTCTCGTGAGCAGGTGTTGATGTCATCTGACCAGTATGCGGGTCGTTTCAGCAAGAGTGAATCGTGGCTGCAGGAAGGTTTCACTTCTGCGAAGAATGCCATTATGGCAGAGGTTCATGTATCACACAGTAAAGCGAACAAGGCTGTTGCGCGGGGCGAGTTGCTGAATGATTATCCTGAGATTCTCCGCGCAGCGGAAGAAGGTTTGATTACGACTGATCACCTTGATCAGTTCTTGCGTATTAGTGATCCGAAATATCGTGAGTATTTCCGCGACCACCTCGAGATGCTCATCGCGAATGCGTCAGCAATGACCCCAGCCGTGTTTTCTGTGATCATCACTCAGTGGCGAAACTCTATCAACGATCTACTGAACGAAGAGTCTGTTGAATATAAGCATTTCAAAGAGCGTTATCTCGAGATCTATCAAGATGCAGATGGACAATACATAGTAGAAGCGAGGCTCGACACAACAAACGGAATGTTCTTCGAGAAAGCACTCGAAGACATTTCACAACAACTCAGGAGCAATACCGACAGTAACGAACGCGAAGAATACACAAAGGCACAAAGATATGCTGATGCTGCAGGATCCTTAGGTCAAGGATATATCAACCACGCCATGTCAGCTCATGATTCCAGAACTGACCCGCACAATCCACAAGCAACTCAAGATGTTTTTACATTTTCTAAAACGCCAGCACTCACTGCGGATGTCACAGTTAACATCACGGATCTCGACCCTGCATACAGCACGCACTCTTATTTAAAGCGAACCTTGAACTCGACATCTCCGATTAATCGTGCACACTCAAGCAGCTATATAGACCAGCTTCTTTGCGATACTGAGTTACGAGCACCCGTTATTCATGAAGATGGAAGTATTGATCTGGGTCGTACCGCACGTACCGCTCCGTGGAAACTAAAAAAGCTTCTTATCCTGACCCATAAAACGTGTTCAGCACCTGGATGTACTATTCCTGCAAACTGGTGCGATGCTCACCACATTGAACATTGGGCATACGGGGGAGAAACAAATCTCGATAACTTGATGCTTTTATGTCGACGGCATCACACGATTTTGCACAACAATCCTGAATTTGAACAAAAACTTAAAAATACTCATGCGCCACCGATAATGTCGAGCGGGTAATTTTGGACAACAAAAAGCCCTGTTCACTACACTGGCACGATGGTTCTTTCTGACGTAAGCATTTTTCAAGCACTCGACCAGGGTGAGATCGTCATTGACCCCTTTGAGAAAGATTATGTCCAGCCGTCCAGCGTTGATCTGCGTGTAGACCGACTTTTCCGCGTTTTCCGCAATGACACCACACCTTATATTGACCCCAAGCTTCCTCAAGAAGATCTGACGGAACTGGTTGAGATTGAAGAAGAGGGGGCATTCATTTTGCATCCAGGAGAATTTGTTCTCGGTTCTACTCTGGAACGCATTGCTATTGGTAACTCTCTCGTTGCGCGACTTGAAGGCAAATCATCACTTGGTCGGCTCGGTTTGTTGATTCACTCAACGGCGGGTTTCATTGACCCAGGCTGGGATGGTCACATCACGCTTGAGCTTTCCAACGTTGCAAATCTTCCCATCGCTATCTACCCAGGCATGAAGATCGGCCAGATTTCTTTCTTGCAAATGACTACGCCCGCAAGCGTTGGTTACGGCGAAGAAATTGGTTCCAAGTATCAAGGCCAAAGAGGCCCGACACCTTCGAAGTATTGGCTTAACTTTGCGGAAGCTGATAACAAAAAATAATTAACTAAGTTCGATTCCAGAACCGCTTTCCGAGAATCCATTGCCGTCAGCCTCAAGTCTCCATGCACGAATTCTCCCAAAAGCTTCATGTGCTGCAGTGCGCAGTTCCGGATCGTCGCTTTCAGACAAATTATCAAGCATTTCGTTAATTTCTTCTTTGTGTTCCGGCATAAAGACAGCACATTCAGCTAATGCACGGATAACGTTTACTTGAACGTAATCACCTTCACCCGTGATTAGGTTTCTTGCCAAGTCCATCAGTAAGGCTGAACGAGCCAGGGTCTGTTCTTTCGTTGAGGTTTTTTGTAGTTTGCCTACCCGAACGGCAAGAGTACGGAGCCCACGTGCAGACCAATCTTTAACTTCTTGATTCATTCTGCCCTCTTCTGTGTTCGGATCAAGATTGTGGGCATGTATAAGATCGGTTGCCCACTGGAGAATTTCGTCTATATAATCCGGCGCTAATCGAGCTAATCTTCCTAAGTCCTTTGCCATTTTGCAACGTAGGGTATGGTGTGGACTGCGAAGTAGGTCGCGAGAAAAATCCATAAGTATGCGCTGTGTATCTTTATCAGTCTCCACTTTTTGAGATTGTTCCAGAATGTAGAGAAGATTGCTAGCAATTGTTTCTAGTTTTTTTGAGTCCGCATCAAGTGAAGCGTTCCTAAAACATTCATACAGGCGAGAGATGATGCGACTGCGATTTTCTCGATTACAGGAGAAGAACATGCGTTTAAGACCTATTCGTGACGGTCCTCCGATTCGGTAGTCAGGGTGATCGGCGTGATTGAGAAATGCAGCAAGGTAAGCATTGTGAAGTGCATTATCGTTAGGGATAATTGATTCAAGACTTTTCATTGCTTCTAAAGCATGAGCCACCACGAGTCCCTTTTTATGTTCGGAATACACAACTAGCCTGATTGCGTATTCAACGATGTGGGGCATTTTGTTAGTGTCCGTAGTGAAATTCCGTTTAATGTCATCAATAATTCTGTCGGGTTCCAGATGAGTGCATTGATCGCTAAGACGTGATTTAGAGTTAGTAAAACTTACTGAGGAAACCTGAGGAAAATTTCTCGGTGGAGAAGAGGGGATCTGACGTACGCCGTTTACAGAGCCCGTTTCAGCATCCATGGCACTCCCTTTAATCATGCCCAATCCACAAAGTGATAAATCGGCATTTTTACATTTATGCGATAAATCACTATAATGGATATCTTCAGTTACGGCAAAAAAGGGATTTGACGCAATGACAACACCAGCAGCAACAGTAGAGGTTATGGACTCAGTAGCATTTTCAATGGATGGTGTGAGATATCGGATATGGAAAAGCGAGGACTTGAAGGCCTTACAAGGGGAATGCTTTCGTACCATTGACGACCTCAAAGAATATGTCCGACCACGCGTTGCCAGAAGTAACGGACAACGCGTGAGTGGCATGGATCTCACTATTGAATTTATGCCCGATGGGTTTGAAGGACATGACACATCTATAGGGTCTAATCTGTCAGTCGGTCGCAGTGTTTTCATTTCACCGCAAACTGTTATTGGTCAAGGGGTCGGACTGGGCAATAAGGTCAAGTTAGGTTTTTGGTGCACACTTGGTGATCATGTGACTGTCGAATCAGATGTAGAAATTGGGTCAAGCAATACTCTTCCTGACCTTGCGACTGTCAGAAAAGGAACCATTATTCCTGATGATACTTTTCCGCCGGGACTTCTTCCCAAAGGGGTTGACATCACTCAAGCATACGTTGATAAATGTATAGCTGATCGCTCACAATCAAGTGTCAGTAGAGTGTTGACTGCCTTAACGTTCTAGAGCTTCGCTGAGAACAACTGCGAGATCTTTAACATTCGTTTCACTTACCAATGCTGCAACTCCGTCTCCTAACATCACGGCGCAGAAAGGGCATTCAGAAATCACTGTGGACGCACCGGTATCAATTGCCTCTTGTGCTCGGTTGATGTTGACTCGCTCATCGCCGCCTTCTTCCATGAAGAACTGCCCGCCACCAGCACCACAACAAAAGTTATTTGTTTTATTGCGACCCATCTCAATAACTTCAATACCACCAATGCTTCCAATGACAGAACGTGGTTCATCAACAACATCGTTGTGCCGTGTTAAGTAACACGAGTCGTGCAGCGTTACACGTTCAGCAAAACGAGCGGTACTCATATCGAGTTTTCCTGATTCAATGAGATCGAGAAGGTACTGGGTGTGGTGAACAACATTGAAGGATCCGCCAAAGTCAGGGTATTCATTTTTGAGCGTATTAAAGCAGTGCGGACATTGCGTCAAGATCGTTGTCGGGGCAATCGTATTGAGAGTTTCAATGTTGGCCAACGCGAGCATTTGGAAAATGTATTCGTTCCCACTTCTTCGAGCGGGGTCACCGGTACATTTTTCATTCGCCGCCAAAATGGCGAAACGAATGCCTGCGCGCTCGAGCAAACCTGCGAGTGCTTGTGTGGTTTTCTTTGCGCGGTCATCAAAACTTCCCGCACATCCCACCCAGTACAAAACGTCAAACGCAAAAGCGCCCTGATCATTTGTGTAGGAAGAAGGAATCGCCGGATCAATCACAGCAACTTCGGTTGTGAGATCTTTCGCCCAGTCTCCGCGTTGACTCTGTGCAATACCCCAAGGGTTTTCTTGGTTTTCCATTCCACGATATGCGCTCGAAAGTTCTGTAGGAAATTCGGACTCCATCAATGTGTAGTGACGTCGAATGTCGACAATTTTGTCCATGATTTCTATGTTGACTGGGCAAATGTCGTCGCATGCCTTACATGTCGTACATGCAAACACCTCTTCCGCACTCACGCGTGATGTGATGTCATTTGTGCCCACCCGCATGATCGAAATGGTTTCATTATCGGTAACGACAGGCGAAACAACCGGTGTTCCCGAACTTGTCATCACGTCGTTGATGGACAGAATGATTTGGCGTGGATCAAGAACTTTTCCCGTTACGTTTGCCGGACACACGCTCGTACATCTTCCACATGTTGTACACGCATCAGTATCAAACAATTGTTTCCACGTGAAATCTTCTACTGTTCCCGCGCCAAAGGATGTTGCATCGGACTCGGCCAAGTTTTCCATTTCTCGCAACGCGCCTTCAGGTTTGTCGGTATACGAAAGATACATATTCACTGGCGAGGTCACCATATGACGAAGTTTTGTGGCAGGAAGAATAATGAGGAACATGAGAAACAAACCAACGTGTAGTGTCCATGACCATCGATGCCAGATAGAAAGTTGATTGGGGGCGATAAGTTCGTTGAAGAATTGTCCAAGTGGGTAACCCACGAAACTCCATCGCTCAAATGAGTAACTCTGGTTCTCATTGATCAACGTAGCGATTCGCAATCCTTCAACGAGAAAACCTGTAACACCAAGGCTGATGAGCAAAATGATGTTGACTGCATCTTCTCTTTCGGATTTTCGAGCAAGTCGATTAACGCGTGCGATGTATCGACGATGCACCGCCCATAAACATCCGACTAAAAACACCACGCCCGACTGATCAGAAAGAAATGAATACACCTGGTATGTCGTTCCGGAGAGAAATTTGGCAGCGGGTGGTAACTGGTGATCAATTTCAAGGATGGTTGTTGCAGTCAAAAGGCCGAGGAATCCAAAGTAAATGCAGGAGTGCATCAATCCGGCTGCTCGATCGCGCAATAGAGTTTTCATCGAGAGTGCGGCGTAAAGACCCGCAATGCGTTGGTGAATATTCCTTCGTGTTGTGGATCGATTATCGGCACTACCGCGAACGTAATTTTTACTGCGTTGAGCAAACAGCCAGAAAGAACAGGAGAGTGCCACGGAAACACTCATGTAAAAGCTCGCCACCATTGGGGCGGGAATGCCGCCGAAAACTTCGCGGGAAACCTCTGCTTCTTGGTGCCAATGAGTGATTTCAGGCAAAATCCCTGAGAAAATGGTGAAAAAGGCCGCAAAAAGGCCTATAGAAACGAGGATTTTCTCCATTCCCATCGTTTTAAGCCGTCGGCTCAGTTTTCCGCTCTTATATATAGAGTCTGACTCTTCTGACATATAAGCCCAGTATATGGGCAAAAACTTGGCTACCTGGGGAATAGACAGCGACTCACATATGTTGATACATTATGACTCAACAAACATGAGTCAATCATATAAAGACTTATTCATATGTCGTCGATAGCAAAATATCGTCGAAGGAGGACCCATAATGGCAAAGGCAGTAGGTATTGACCTAGGAACAACAAACTCGGTGGTGGCTTTTCTCGAAGCCGGCGAACCTGTTGTCATCCCGAATTCAGAAGGCGCCCGCACAACTCCCTCGGTGGTGGCATTCTCGAAATCAGGCGAAGTTCTTGTCGGTGAGGTTGCGAAGCGTCAGGCGATTACGAACCCTGACCGCACCATTCGTTCCGTCAAACGACACATGGGAACGAGTTGGGACATCGATATTGATGAAAAGAAATACACGCCCCAAGAAATATCTGCACGCGTATTGATGAAGCTTAAGCGTGATGCCGAAAGTTACTTGGGCGACAAAGTCACACAAGCGGTTATCACTGTCCCTGCATATTTCGACGATGCTCAACGTCAAGCAACAAAAGAAGCTGGCGAAATTGCTGGCCTTGAAGTTTT
>CALMUU010000213.1 GCA_937872965.1 uncultured Actinomycetes bacterium | reverse complement strand
GTGATCACTACTGAAGCTTCACTAGGTCTGATTGTCATGGATGAAATATAGTACGTGAGAACACTGTGACCGAATTGACCCATATGGCTTGGTTGAGTAATCTGAAGTATTCGATATGGAAAGGCGGCCATCAATATGGCACCAACTCGACAAGAGATAGATCTAGCAAGACAGACATTAGAAAACTTTCTTGCTGGTGGAGACACAGTTACAGCAATCATCCAACCCGACGCACTGCTCGTATTGGCCCATGATCGGCAACCGTTATCGGAGCGCCTTATCGAGAAACTCTTGCAAGCCGATATTATCGGAGCACTTGCAGATGTGAATGTTTTGGATCAGCTATTTATTGACCTCATTGCTCTTACACAGGCGAATGTCGTTCGTGCATTTTATATTCTCGAAGAGTTCATCAAGGATGATGCTGGACTGCGGTTGTCTTCCCGCGTTTGTGAGCAAACACTTCTCGCTATTGTTAAAGCGGACCCCATTCATGAAGTGAGGGTTGATCTACTGACTGCAGCGATTATGGCCAAGAGCGACGATCAAACATTTCAAGATAAAAGAGAATTTAAAATAGTCGTGGAGGGTTTGAGAGATATAGCAGCACGGGAGAACTCTCATGCCTTTCGTGCCCTCGCTCTACTGCTTCCACTGGACAATTTTTCTAGAATATCTGATGAAATGGTGGTAGATATAACAGTCCGGCTACTAGGTAATGATGAGACAGAAACAGTATTAGCTGCAGTGGATCCGAAGGGTACTCTCGTAAAAGCCTTGGAGACAAAAGCTAACAAGTTGGGCGAGCAATGTGCTCTTGCTGGAAGTGCGAGCAACGGTGTCGGAGTTCGTCGATCTTACGCAGGAGTTCCTTCTGCCGTGCCTGTACCCCGAACTCCCCCGCCTCACGACGGTTCTCGTTCACATTAACCCAGATAGCCTCTTCTCAACGAGAGACAGATTTCAAGTAGTCTCATATTATGTCTAACGCCACTGCTGAACTTGTCCAACAGCTAATTCGCAATGGATGTGTTAATGACGGCACACCAGAGTCGGGACATGAAACACGTAACGTTGAAGTTCTGGAAACTCTTTTCAATGGCCACAATCTTGAAGTTGGTCGTTTTGGGGACCAACCTGATCGAACCAGTCTCGTTGTTCGAATGCGGGGTCGTGAACCCAATGCGCCTGTTCTCCTGCTCCAAGGCCATACGGATGTTGTTCCTGCTACAGCTGCAGACTGGGAACACGATCCCTTTGGTGGGGAAATAATTAAT
>CALMUU010000212.1 GCA_937872965.1 uncultured Actinomycetes bacterium | reverse complement strand
ACGTTTTGTGCTTCGTCACCCTTTTGGCCGGGAACTACATCGAACTCCACTTTTGCGCCGTCATCCAAAGACTTGTGTCCTTCTCCTGCGATGTTGGAGAAATGTACGAATACATCTTTTCCGCCGTCATCAAGAGTTATAAAGCCGAAGCCTTTTTCTGCGTTAAAAAATTTAACTGTACCTGTAGTCAAAACATACTCAATTCACTTAGTGAGAATACTTTTTATTCTCGGCAAACAGTATAGACGAATTCAGCTCGCGTTATGCGACTGACACTTATACAACGCTGATAGAGCAGAAGATTAAACATTATATAGAGCGGAACAGTTGCAACTTTCTACCATTCACTTCCACAGTTTCCATATAGACAAAGCCAGCCTTCTCTGCAACCGACTGAGATGCTTTATTGCCTATATCAATACGCAAGACAGGGCTTTTACTATCTTCAATCCATGCTTGACGCACTTGATTCAGTGCACGCGATGCAATTCCTTGGCCACGATAGAGAGAGAACACCATGTATGCGATATTGACATCACCAAATTCTGCCCCCGGAAAGTTTGTTGAGTTCGCTCCACGTACGAGATCACCTGTAATAAGGCCTACAGGAAGGTGTTCCCTGCCTTCGTCGCTTTGCATGAGGATAACCGACCTGTCGGCGATGGTCTGCTGCTTGCGCGTACCAAGTGCCCATTTTTCGAGTTCATCGTGAGTTGTGGGCCACGAACGGGGAATCTCTTCTATATGTCCTTCGATCAGCGGCCATAGGAGCGGAACCCAGTGCTGGGTAAGCGGCATGAACGACAACGCTTCACCGATATCTTCAGGGAGAGACATTTATACATCCTAATGCATAATAGGACATCTAACAAACTGTTGACTGCGGGAAGAGTGCATGCAATAATGCATGCATGACTGCTTTACAGATTCGAGATGTTCCCGAGGACCTTCATCGTACGCTTGCAGAACAAGCAAATGAGCGGAATATCTCTCTCCAAAAATATCTATTGGAAATACTGGAAGACTCAGCTAGATTATCGCGGCAACAAAAAGCAATCCAAGAAATTGTTGACAGCCCTTCCCTTAATATATCCCACGAAGAAAGTATGAGGGCAATTAGTGAAGGTCGTCGAGAGTTGGATGAACGAGCGGAACGGCTTGTCCAACACATTCAACAAAATGATAATTGACAACTCTGCACTTGTCGATCTGTGTTCAGGAGATCAAAACCTCAAAGAGTATGTACAAGCAAAAATAGGTAACTCTCTTCTCGTTGCCCCCTATCTTCTAGAGTTTGAATTCTATTCTTGGCTAAAAAAGCATAAACACACTAGGACTCTATCTGAGGAAAACACCCGCGCTCTACTGGCCTGGTTCGAAAGATTACAAATTAGATATCTGCCGACGCAAAGATTATCACAATCAATTATGGGCATTGCACAATCGATGAGTTCCTACGATGCAGTCTACGTTGCCTTAGCAAGAAAGCTAGAACTTCCTTTACTCACGTCTGACAAAAAACTATTTCACGCAGCTAAAGCCGAGTGCGAAATAATTCTTATATCAAAATAATTACGACGTCAGTTCGACAGCAAACGATTCAAAGACATCAACGTTGACATCACAATCTTCATCTGTATGTTGAACACTCACAAGCCATTGCTCATCGAGCCCGGGAGGTAACAAGATTCCCCGGTTAATCCCCCACAACCATTGTGCATAAGCAATGTCAAAGTCAGTGGCCTTGTAATCACGATAGTTTTTCACCGCAGTTGTTGACCATGTGATACATCCTTTAGCGCCCAGTTGAACCGTATGAGCGGGAAGTTTGTACTTCGCGATAATCTCGCTCATCCTGCTGAGCATTGATCGATTTCGTGCAATCGCAACATCGAGAGCATCTTTCGTGCAAATATCGCGCAACACCACGCGTGACGCTGCCATAACAAGCGGGTTACCGTTATATGTTCCCAGATGAAGGACATCACCATTGGTAATCGTTTCCATCAGTTCACGCTTACCCCCGAATGCACCGAGAGGTAATCCTCCACCAATTGATTTCGCAAGGCAAATCAAATCGGGTTGAACACCAAAATGACCCGTCGCTCCTCCCCATCCAGAGGTGATTCCCGTTTTCACTTCATCGAAGATCAGTACCGTCCCTGTTTTTCGAGTAATTTCACGCACACGCTCAAGATATCCATCTTGGGGCAAACAAATACCAATATTTTCCATTGCAGGTTCAACAATAAAAGCTGCATATTCTCCCGTGGAAAGAACTTCGTCGAGTGCATCTGCATCGTTATAAGGAACAACCGTAGTGATATCTGCAATGTGAGGATCCAACCCCATGCTTGCTGGCACAGAAAAGGGGTGATCAGCCGGACCAGCAACATCAAGAGAAGGTTTCATTGAAACGAGAACGTCATCATGATGGCCGTGATACCCACCTTCGACTTTGACGATCTTATGGCGTCCCGTGAATCCGCGTGCTACACGAATTGCATCATGAGTCGATTCAGTACCGGAGTTCGTGAAACGAAACATGTCCATGCCGAAACGCTCGCACAACAATTCCGCAACTTCGGCATTTGTGTCGCAAGGAGTTACGAACAATGTGCCCAGTTCAAGCTGCTCAATAATTGCCTTTTTCAAAAGAGGATGGCAGTGCCCTGCAAGCAGTGCTCCGTAACCCATATTGAAATCGACATAGTGATTACCATCGACATCCTCAAGCCATGAACCTTGTGCTTGGGTCGCCACAACAGGATGTGGATCGTAAAACTGAAAAGAACTCGGAACACCCATGGGGAGCACCTTGGCAGCACGAGCTGTGTGTTCACTCGACTTTTGTGTACGCTGCGAATAAAGCACCGACTCAGACTCTGTAATTTCGAGTGCTTTCGTTTTCAGATCACCAGACATATTTCCTCCACTCATCCCTATGATTGTAGGCACTTCTTCGTGTTATCGGAATGATGGGTGCAATTCTTCAGTATTGCCAGTTCAGCTCTAAACTGTGGCACTCATGCGAGCGTGGCGGAATTGGCAGACGCGCTAGGTTTAGGTCCTAGTGTCCATTGGACGTGAGGGTTCAAGTCCCTCCGCTCGTACCAAAAAA
>CALMUU010000211.1 GCA_937872965.1 uncultured Actinomycetes bacterium | reverse complement strand
AGGTAGCCGTACCGGAAGGTGCGGCTGGATCACCTCCTTTCTAAGGAGTATCCGTCTATCGCATTCTGGGTTTCACGACCAGGAATAGGTAGACGAATCCTACGTTGATCACTAAATAATCAGGCGTTTAAGACAAGTAGAAACCGACCTAGTAAAGAAATCATTTCTTCGGAAATGATCAATTGAAAAGATTCGCTAGTAAGCCCTTAAATGTTTGGACATCTATTTTCCGTTTTGAAGAATGCAAGTAAGTCTTTAAGCCCGGCCAGAAATGGTCGGGCTTTCTTGTTCAATGCGATTAATATGACTCAATGAAGTCAGGGAAAGTCCACAGTCTCTTTATTTTCATAGGGCTTGCTGCTGCACTTGCTAATGCAACATTTCAAGGACGACATGGGTGGGCAGGGTTTGGAATGATGTTCTGTGTAGCGCCTCAAGTCGTCGGAGTCTACGTAGTTTGTGCTATTCCTATAGTTAAATCGAAAAAAAGTTTTACTTACTATCGTTGGTGTTATGCCTATGTAATTCTTTCGTTGATCTCTTCATTTTTTATAGTGACTGACGACGGGTTTGATGGAAAATATTTTTTAGGTAAAAACTATAGTAAATCAGATTTGCCGAGTTATGCTAACTTCATAGGTAGCACTGCGTGGATTCTTTTCTCGTTAGGTATCTTGTGGGTTTACATAATGTTTTTTGCTCAACTATATAAAAATCACAAAAGTCATTAGTCCTAGTATTTGTGTCAGTGGATTCTTTCGCGTGTATACCCCTATTTTCCGTTTTGAAGAATGCAAGTTCTTAAAAGGCCAGGCCATTTTGGTCGGGCCTTTTTTCTGTACGTCTGATAACCTACGTATCAATGTCACGAGTAGCGATTATTGGCGCTGGTCTTGGAGGACTAAGCGCCGCTGCGCATGTAGTTTCTCAAGGCCACGACGTCACCATCTTTGAGAGTTTGTCACGCGCTGGCGGACGTGCTGCCCGAGAGATCAGAACAGGTCCGTTGGGGACGTATTCCATGGAGTTCGGTCCAACTGTTTTTACAATGCTTGACGTCGCGAAAGAGCCTTTTGATGCTTTAGGCGTAAACATGGAAACCCTCTGTCCGATGATCAAACTCGATCCGGCATATCGGGCAAAGTTTTCCGATGGCACCGAACTGAATTGGCCCGCTGATCCAAGTGACCTATCCCAAACAATTTCAGATTTTGCGGGTGGGGATGCTTCTCTTGCATTTGAAAAGTATCAAACGTGGCTTGGGAAGCTCTACGTAATAGAGTATCCGACGTTTATCTCTCGTAATTATTCGCGATACACAGACCTATTATCCTCTTCTTCACAGCTCATCAAGCTCATGATGATGGGGGGATTTCGGTCAATGGAATCGAAGGTGTCACGCTTTATTTCTGATGAACGTTTGAGAACTTTCGCATCGTTCCAATCTCTCTACGCGGGTGTAACTCCTTCGCAGGCACGTGCCATTTATTGCATCATTTCGTATATGGATTTGATTCAAGGCGTCTATTTTCCTCGCGGAGGAATGAGCGCCTACCCCGAGGCTCTCGCTGAGGCTCTCGGTGAGGCAGGTGTCAAAATACATTTCAATTCCGAGGTGAACAAAGTATTAAAAATCGCTGAAGGTTTTGATGTGTTCACAAATGGTGGAAGTGAACGATTTGACGCTGTAGTGTGTAATGCCGACCTGCCAGAATCATTCTCATCGCTCTTTGATTTAGAAATGCCAAAACGTGTGCAACGGGCAAGGTATTCGCCTTCGTGTCTGCTCTATATCGTCGCGGGTAAGGCAAACATTGCAGGCAGTCGCGCACATCACACGATCACCTTTTCCGCTGACTCGAAACAAAACTTTACAGCGCTTGTTCGCGATCGCACGCTCATGAACGATCCTTCTTACCTCATCAGCAACCCAACCTTTTCAGATCCTTCAATGGTTCCGCAAGGCCGAGAAATGTTCTATGTTCTAGAACCATGTCCTCACCTGGATTCAAACGTTGACTTTGTTTCTCGACGCGATGAGTTGCAAGAACGGATGAAACACCACCTTGTGGAACAAGGAATTTCACTTGACGTTATCGACGAGGAAATGTTCTTTGATCCAACAGATTGGGAACAACAGGGCATGTATCGTGGTACACCTTTTTCGCTCGCGCACACTTTCTTCCAATCGGGCCCTTTTCGCCCGCGAAATTATCTTAAGAAATTACCTGGCGTTTTCTTTTGTGGAACAGGAACAACGCCAGGAGTAGGAATACCTATGGTGCTTGAAAGCGGAAAGCTCGCTGCTGATCGAGTTGCTGAATATTGTGGTTCAGATCGATGAGGCCTTTATGAAGAGTCGTAATATCTATCGAGAAAGCTACAAAATTACAAAACGGTATGGAACTTCGTATTTCATAGCCAACCTTTTGCTGCAAAAAAAAGATCGCAAACATGTTTATGCATTGTATTCTCTCTGTCGCTTTGCTGATGATCTCGTTGACGTCGATGAGGGGGAGCCCGGCCAGTCGAAACAAGCGATGAAAAATCTTCAAAAATTCAAAGAAGATGTTTTTCGAGCCATTGAAACGCAAGCTGCAGAAACTCCTATGTTGAAAGCCATCACACAAACGTGGAACGAGTTGTGTTTGCCAAAAGAATTTTTAGAGCGGTTCTTTCGATCTATGGAAATGGATCTTACTGTTTCGCGATACGACACATTTGACGACTTACTTGTTTATATGGACGGTAGCGCGGCTGTGATCGGAGAAATGGTTTTACCGATCCTTGAAAAGGATAGAACTAAACATGAATTTCTGAGGCCATACGCTCGGGCCCTTGGAAATGCTTTTCAATTCACCAATTTTATTCGCGATGTTAAGGAAGACCTTGAGCGAGATCGCGTTTATCTCCCAGAAAAAGATTTTCGTGAACATGGTATCGATCCAAATGATTTCTTATATGATGAGCGCTTTGCGCACCTCGTAGCCTTTGAAATTGAAAGAGCTCGAGGTCTATATTTTGAAGCATTTCCCGGAGTCGTAACGTTAAGAGGACGTCCCGGTGCATGTGTGCGTACTGCGTATCGTCTTTATGGTGGTATTAATAATGCTGTTTTGGCGCAAGAATGTGACGTACTTACAAGTCGCGCACGCATTTCGACAGTACGAAAAAATGTAATAGCAGCACGAGAATTTATTCGGCGTCAACCTCAATCGATGAGTCGCGATTGTTTTGTGAAGTACCGTAACGATCAATAAGGTTTCTCGGGTTCTGACGCGAGTTGTCGCCCAGACTTTTTGGAACAATCGGGACAATAAATCCGAACGGTGCAGCATTAAATTGGTGATGAACATTATGTGCAAATCTCCAGTATCGAAAAAGACGGTTTGAGGATGCAATTTTGCCGAATCGTGAATGGATCACTACTTCGTGAACGAATAAATAAGTAGCTCCATAAATTGTGACACCAATGCCAATGCCTCGAAAAGTTGATGACGATGTGCCAAGAATAAACAGTCCAATGGCAATAACAGAAAAACAGAGCGGATAAAGATCATTACGTTCAAACTGTGAACCAATGCGACGATGGTGCGACTTATGCCAACTCCATCCGCCATGATGCATGATGGCGCGATGAAGTACCGCCGTAATTGGCTCCATTGCCATGGCTGAGATGATGACAACAAATATCAACAGCGGACTTTCTCTCTTTGGTACCGCAATAGTATCCATGCAAGAAGCACTGTTCCGTAAAAGAAGTCTTCAACTGGTATATCAAAGTACAAACGCACGCCAATGTTTGCTTTATATGAAACGACCGGGTTTGAGAGTTGGGTAAGTAACCCATTGACAAAAATCATAAAAAACAAGCATATGCCAAGAGTTGAAATGCTTGGACCTGAAAGCAGGACGTTTTTCCTCTCTTTGTTATTCAGCACCCATAAGACAAAGATAAACATGACTGCAAAAGTAGCAAATGTATACCACGGCGTAATAGGTGACTCGAGTTTGGCTACACGCTGGGATCTGAAGAACATTTCTACTACTGCTCCCACAAATGTATACAGAGCTATCCCTATGAAGATTGTGCGTCCTTTTATGTGGAAATTGTCGCCATTGAATTGCGTCACGGTTTCATAGGTAACTAATGCGCAAAGGGGGATGATGATGAAAAAGAAATACTCTTCTATTGGTATGCCGGCAAATCGCAAGTGAGAAGTTTGTGCGGGATCAAACAACCAATGGCCAAAATGCGTTGCGATGATATCCCAGATGAGATAGACCGCTACAGGCAAAGACATAGATCGTAAGACTGCTTTGTAGTTCTTAAAAACCGCTCCACGCGTGACGAAATATAGAGGAAGAGTGAGCAGAAGACTCAGTCCCAGAACGTAAGCATACATGGACACATTGCATTTTATGGCTCCGGTACACGCGTTATCCTAATTTTCCACTAGCTTTTTTTTGTGCTTATTTTTGTGCTGCCTTTTCTTGGTGTGGCAGGGTTCTACCTCTTAATATGTCGGTTTTCACCTTCAGGAAAAAAATGCCCAGTTTCCAATGAAAAAATATCATGCATCATTGCTTGTCGAAATGAAGAACACAATATCGGTGCACTTCTTGACGATGTAAATGTACAAACCCATCCGTGGCATGAAGTAATCGTTGTTGATGATCGATCAACGGACGGAACCCCATTGATAGCATTGGAACACGGTGCACATGTGATTTCTGTTGACAAAGAAGAAATTCACGATTCGATGCCAAAAGCCTATGCGCAGCATCAAGGTGCGCTGTACGCAACGGGAACGGTTTTGGTGTTCCTTGACGCCGACGTTCGAATTCAATCAAGCTTTCTTGAAGGGATCATCGCTCGTTTAGATAACAACGATTGCGTGTCGGTTCAACCGTTTCATGTGTGTAGAACATTTCGGGAATGTATGTCGTTGTTCTTTCACGTCGTCTCTATCGTGTCGTCAGGAATTTTCTCTCTTGTTCGCTTTAGATGTGGAATTTACGGACCGTGCATAGTTATACGCCGCAAGATGTATGACGAGACAGGCGGGTTTGGTTCTCCCGCTGTTCGAAATTCAATTGTGGAAGACGTCGCACTCGATGAACAACTCCGCATGCACGGTGCTCGTGTTGAGCGTTTTGTTGGAGCGGGCGCGACTTATTCAATGTATGACGGCCTCGCAGATGCAGCACGAGGATGGCATAAAAATATCGCACAAGGAGCATCGCGTGTCCCCTTGGTCTGTCTTGCTGTGATGGTGCTCTATTTAGGCGCACTTATTTGGTTGCCGGTAGAAATTGTTCGCAACACCTCTGGTTATCCAATCCTGGCGATTGCATTGTTCCTCTTTGCGTGGATGTCGCTTCTCTTGGTTGCACGCAAGTTAGGAACGTATACATTGGCTGTGTGTGTCTATCCCCTCGCACTCGTATTCTTTTTTCTCATCTTTACATGGAGTGCATATTCAATGATTTTCAATCGTCCAGTGAGATGGAAAGATCAAAAGATCGTTAGCTCATGAGTATTGCACAACTCATTATCATCGATAGTGTGCTTTGGGCGCTATGGTCAGCGCTGGTTGGTTACTGCGCGTCACGCTTGAGACAAGACGCCCTGAAAAAAGAAAGATTACGTGTACGCGCCGATTCATGGCAACTTTATGTACGACTTTTAAAAATAAAAAAATGGAAAGATAAAGTTCCGGAAGCGGGGGCTCTTTTCCCGGGCGGGAAGTCGAAACGGCGACTTGTCGGTTCAAATGCTCAAGCACTTGATGAGTGCGCTCAAGAATCTCAACGTGCTGAATTTGTACACTGGGCAATACTATTGCTTACTCCGATATTCTTCTTTTTCAATCCTATCTGGCTATTTGGCTTTATGGTCCTCTATGGATTTATGGCGAATCTACCTTTCATTGCCATCCAGCGATATAACCGCTCGCGTGTTCTGCGCCTCAAAAAGTACCTGTCTACGAAGACCGTATGAGCGCAAAATGCTCTCATCTAAATTCAGCTATTTCGCTTTGCGAGTAAATGCGGATTAATAGTATATTATATGACATGCGGACGAAATGGTTGCCGGGCTTATCGGCCGTAGAAGCAGATTACGATGCATACGTTATTGACCAGTGGGGGGTTCTCCATGACGGTAGGTGCAGTTATCCGGAAGTTTTGGGGACACTTCAAGAATTAAAACATAGCGACAAACGCGTTGTTATTTTAACCAATTCGCGAAAACCCTTGGAGCCGAACGCCAGTCGACTTGACGCGCTGGGAATAACTGATGCACTTTATGATGCGCTTGTGAGTTCAGCTGCTGTTTTGAGAGATCACCTTGTGAGTGAGCATTCGTTAGGAAAACTTGGACGTAAATATTTCATAGTTGCTAAACAAGAAGATCTGGGATTACTCGATGGTACCCGCTTTGAGCGTGTTGCTTCTCCCGAGGTTGCAGATTTTGTACTTTTACTCAGCAGTGCAGATGATTCCGTGGTTTCAGATCATATTGATTGGATTCTTCAAGCAATGAACAAAAAATTAATTGCGTATACATCAAGTAACGAACCTCTCACTATAAATCGATTTGGTGTATTTGATGGCCTTGCTCAAATTATTGCTAAATATGAGAATTTAGGTGGCGTGGTCTTTAACGCTGGGAAACCAAGCCCAATTGTCTATAACGCACTATCGAGTACGTTAAATGGAATACCACCGGAGAGAGTACTTGCAATTGGGGATCAATTCGAGTCCGATATTCTCGGGGCACAAACTATGGGTTTTGATTCTGCCTTAGTAACAACGGGTGTTAACGCTGACCAATTTGGCGATAACGGAGATCCAACTGCCGCGGTCGAAAATGCGATGCGGATAGCCAATGGTCGTACACCTGCAACATGGGTTCTCCCCGAATTGAGATGGTCGCTCGCTCGTGATGCACATCGATTACCCGTTGCTCCAGAAGTATGCAGGTAAATAATGGCATTTAACTTAGCGATTTTTAACGCCGATAAATCTACAGGCTCGAATTTTGCGCGTTCCCTCAATGTAGCAAAGCAGGCTGGTTGGGGTAGCGATGTACAGACTATTGGCGTTATGCCACATGCAATTCGCGGCCAGCTAGCACCCCTGGACCTTCGAGTTTTCGAAAGTGTCGATGACCCTGCGGAATTTATTCATCGCCTTGAAGTTGCAATCGGCAAGCCAATTGATTTGGTCTACGAGACGAAAAGTGCAGAATATATGCTGCGACTTTCCGGGGCGCGTGAAGCCATTCCTACGTTTCTTCCGCCACATGACCTTGTTCAACTTTTTGAAGATAAATTGGCAACACAACAACATTTGGCACAACGCGGGTTTGCAGTTCCTCAATCAACGTTGGTTACTTCTGCAGATGACGTTCGCAATTTTTTTAAACAATGGAACATTCCTCGTGCTTGGGTAAGGGATGTTGTAGGCCAGGGAGGACGTGGCTCATTTTTTACTGACGATCCCGAGGAGGCAAACAGGCAAATTGCTGAGGCAGATGGTTGGGGCAAATACATGATTGCCGAAATGTTGCCAGTCGATTCAGTCCAAGACTGGAGAGTTGCGTTATCGGACCAACTCTTGCCAGGGGATATGCTTACTTGGAGCGCTTTATATGACAATGGTCGACTTGTTGCTAGTCAGGTTCGAAAACGTCTCTATTGGGAACACTCAGATCTGACTCCTTCGGGCGTTACTGGTTATTCAGGAGGGCAATTAGTCCTTGCGAATAGGTCGGTACATGACCTTTCCAACGATATTATGCGATCGTTTCCATGGGAACCTACCGGACCTGTTGGTATCGATTTTGTCGTGGATAACAATGGTGTACCGAACGTAACTGAAATACAGGCGTGCCGGTTTTATACGTCCATGCTTGCGCTTGCCGACCTCGGTCTTAACTTACCCGCTATGTACGTTGACGTATTTAGAGGTCAGAATCAAACATACGATATTATTAACCCTTGTGAGCCGGGGGCTGTGACCGTTCAGAGGTTCGGAATGTCAGTGTCCACGACGCGTGAGCAAATTATTGGCGACATTGATCGTTCATTAGTCTTGATGGCTCCTCGTTTTCAAGAAAAGGAAGAAGCTATGAGTGATACGCCAATGGAACGAATCGGCGAAGACTATTTGCGGTTAACAGGAATAGCAATGGCAGATGCGGAAGTTATCCACGACGGACGTCAAAACACTGTACTCAAGGTTACGGATAAAAACGGGACGACCACAATCGCTCGCTATCGAACTGCAAAAGAGTTTTGGTATGAAGACTGTGTAAAGGAACCACTTGTAAAACCATTCACTGAGGTTGACATTCCCCAGGTAATTGCTTTTGATGAGGAACATCGTCCGCAGCTATTGATTTCCGAATTTGTTGATGGTGAACTTTTAAGTGACACAGATGTCGATGAATTTACAGCTACGAAAGTTGGTGCTGCGCTTGCGCGAATTCATGTTACAGCCGGTCATGCAAAAAATTTCATGGATTTCGTTCAACAAAAAACTTCTCAGGGAACCTGGAACGATGACTTTTCACAATCGTTTATCGATACGGCGCTCGATTGCGGTTTTGTAGAATCTGATGCTCGCGCGGTTCTTACGCGTTGTGCTGATGCCATGAACAGAGCTGAAGATCGGCTGGTATTGTTGCACAACGATTTTCATTTTAAAAATATGATTCGTCGAAGTGACGGAGAAATTTGTGTATTAGATTGGGACTCAGCATCGATTGGTCCTGCGGAAAAAGATTTCGTGAAGTTGTTGGATTGGTCGCATGATAATGCCGCGATCGTTGCACACATCATTGACACCTATCAAAAGGCAACAAGCACAACTCTCGATCCTGATCTGATCGAACTTTTCCGAATCTTTTCGGATCTCCGCCAAATCAGTTTTCAGAAAAAAGTCACCGACATCGGCGTGGCGAGTCAAGCCATCTCGCAAGGAGGCTTTTTTGCAACGAATTCTGAGCGGTTCGGTACGCTCAATGCTGCATTAGTTCGAATCGGATTGCAGCCATGGTCTACTCCGAGCATCACGGGTGTCCGGAGTTTATAGATTTAATCATGAGTTCTGACAAAACGGATTTTGACGTCATTGTGGCTGGCAATGGAATTTCAGTTGCCCCTCTCATCTGGCACATTTCGCAAACCAGTCCCGGTGTGCGAATGCTGATAATTGACCGTGCAAAATTTGTTCCACCATCGGAGATTATCTATCCCACAATGGATCAACAGGCGAGAAAAGCTGGGCTTCTCACCGAGAACGGGACGCAAGGCACAATTGATGTTGATTATGGTGCTGGGCCAAGAGAATTAAAAAAGTGGTGGGTTCCCGATGTGTCGGGAGGCGGCTCAATCCTCTGGTATGGCCAAATGTCTAGATTCGAAGCTAGAGATTTTACCGTGGGGTCCTCTGTAGCTGATCGTACAGGGTTCGAGGAAGTTCGCGATTGGCCGATTGGGTTGGAAGAATTGCAGCCTTTTTATCGTGCAATTGAAAGAGAATTAACACCATATGGTTCTCGTTACGGATGCACGCAAGAAGAATTAGGCACGCTGGATTGCGAAGTTGTCACGGAACGTCCGATGATATCATCGTTTGAAAAAGCAGCAATTGATGCAATGCGCCGTGCGGAAATAAAAGCATTTGTTGGGCAGACATGTTTAGGTGGCAGAATATGGGATAGCAAGCCACTTGACCCAATGCATCCCGATGAACAAATACTAAGCCGGGCATCGTTGCTTTTTAGACCTAATTGGTTCTCAAGAATTGCGGAACTCATTGCCTCCAGTCCGAACATAGAGGTTGCTGATTGTACGCGCGTTGAGTCCGTCCGCGTGCAGGGTCAAAATGTGTGCGGAGTAAATGTAGTCAGCGGTCAAGAAGATGGATTATCGCACGGGGCCTTCCGCGCGCCCATTGTTATTTTGGGCCTTGGAGCTCTTGAATCGGTGCGGACACTGATGCAATCAAATATTCCTGATCCAAGTCATTTACTAGGAAGGCGTTTGACATTCACTCAAGAAAAAATTGCTTATTTACGAACGAATATTCCTCGGTCGCAAGACCCTATCGATGCGAGCATAGGGCGCTTTGGGTCAGTAACCGTGAAAGACTTTTGTCATCCAAGATCCAACACTCCTGTACGAGGAGGCAAGGTTTCTGTTTATGATGCACATGAAGCAGAAGTGCCAAGAAAGCTCCAGCGTAATCTCGGGCTACCCCCTGAGGAATATGCAGCAGTTTCGCATAGTACTTGTCGCACCGTGTTACTCAAATTGAGCTTCAAGGGTGAATCGGTACCCAGTGCTCGTAAACATATGAAATTGGGGCCCAAACGTGATGCGCATGGTATTGCTGTCCCGCTTGTCACGTATGGCCAACATCCAGAGGATGTATTGATTGGCGAATATGGGATAAAGGCGTTCCGAGAAATCGCTCGAGCTTTTCCTGGAAGCCGTCTTGTTGTTCCGCCACAGAGACAAGGAACAGCAGTAGTTTCTGCACACCATCACGGGGGAGCAGTTTTTGGGAGCGACCCGTCAGATTCGGTGTTAACGCCAGATTGTGAGCACCATACGGTATCCAATTTGTACGTGGTCGATGGATCGTTGATGCCAACTTCAGGCTCGACAAATTCATCGCATACGCTCATGGCAAATTCATTACGAGTGGCTCATATCGTTGCCAATCGAGTTGGCGCCGCAGGCAGGAGTATGTCACATGGTTTATGATCTTTCCCGAAATGAATTTCAGTTTCCGCATCCTTTAGAAAGTGCTAAAGGAAACGGGCAACACCTAAGACGTAGGACTCGCGAAATGTTGCGTGCCTATCAGGGCACGCCGGACATCCAGAGCGTGTTAGCTGCCACATACAATCTTTCCAGTGATGCTGTACACATTCATAATGGTGCAGTTGAAGCATTAAATAATATTTTTGCGGGCGTTAAAATGATGGGGAATGACGCAACATTAATTCTTCCCGAACCAGGGTGGGATTTTTATGAGCGACTAGCGGCCCATTATGAGTTGCCCATTGCACGGTATCAATACCAATGTTCAGAAGCTGGATTTCGGTTGGACTTCGATGATTTAGATCGTGTTGTGTCGTGTACCTCGAATCCGGTGGTACTTGTGAATTCTCCCTCTAATCCACTCGGATGTGCAGAAACTTTTGAAGCGATTCAACGTATTGCAACGTCGCTCAGTGGGAGAGGATGGCTTGTTCTGGATCGTGCATATGAGGGTTTCGATATGGAAGCCGATAGACGTTTCAGAGATGGTCAGGTCCTGGAGGAATTGCCGCGCACAATAGTAATTGGTTCAATGTCGAAATTTTTTGGCATGCCTGGCGCACGCGTCGGATTTACAATTGCAACGCAAGAAACTCAGAGAGAATTTAAATTGCCTTATGACTACTTAGGTTTTAACTCTTTTTCCGACGAATTGGCTGTTGCATGTCTCGAACGTGTGATGGAGTTTGAGCAACTTGCAGGGCAGATGGTATCTAATCGCGAAGGCCTTATTAAGCTATTCAATTCAACTGAAGGGTTTCATGCATATCCTTCCAGCGCGAACTTTATATTGGTACGCTTTCAAAATCCAAACGTTCCCCAATGGCTGGACGAACTCGGGATCAAAGTTCGCACATTTGATGACCCACCCGAACTAGAAAACTGCATTCGTTTAACTGTTCCTAACAATGAAGGATGCGAAGCATTGACAAGAGCTATTACTAATATTGCTGAACGATCTGGATTTCAATATGGCAAAAGAGATCCCCTCAGACCAGGGTCCCCAGAGATGGTTCGAATTGCTGGCCTTTAATAATGTGGTCGATTAGGGTTCATTATCGTGTCTCCTTGAGGAAACGTTGAGCCACGAGGCATTTTGTGGGGATGCTCGCAATTGCGTGATTGCTAACCCTGGGGCTTCCGGCGAACAGGCACTCAGAAAAATATTTTCGCCCGACTTTGACTGAAGGTCTCAAACGTACTAAATTCTTCTAGCTGCGCATTAGTAGGAATATGGATGCGTGGACAATCTTCAATAAATCGAAGATAAGCACATGGGCAATGGCTTCATTGTCATTCTGAGTGGAACGAAGAATCTCTCGAGATCCTTCACTTCGTTCAGGATGACCAAGCGGATCCCGGAAAACATTCTTTAATGTTGTATTTTGACAACTGAATAGCGAACACGAGCATCTTTGGAAACAAAGATTAACTCGTGATTTAAAGGTAACGTAGCAATGTTAAGAAATTAACTTGCTCGTTATTGCAAATATCAAAGATAATCCAATTTTGGAAATATATACTCAAGCTACAAAGAGTCAACGGCGGATGCCTTGGCGCT